>JALVCY010000392.1 GCA_027009605.1 Saprospiraceae bacterium | reverse complement strand
ATTGCAATGACACAGAGTAGAAATTTCACTATCACTATTACAATTAGTTAAATTATCATGAATATCCGTGTCGGGGTTGGCTAGCTCAAGATAGTTGCAAACACTATTGACAGAACAAGCAGATAAGTTGTCATTGTCAAAAATGGAAATATTATTAATAGTCGTCGGGTCTATTTGGGCGATGCCTTCAATATTATTTAAAGCATAATTTCCCGTAAGGTGAAGATACCCATTAATGGATGCTAAATTACTTAAGCCATCCAGATTCTCCAAGCTGTTATTATCACTAATAAGTAAGTCGCCATCGACGGAAGTAAGTCCGGTTAATGAGATATTTGTCAGGGAGTTGTTGTTTCCAATCCATAATAGTCCGGAAAGATTGGAGATATTTTGTAAGCCGTTTAGATTGGTTAGACTGTTGTTCTCGTCAACCATGAGATAGTCTCCTAAAGAAGAAATTCCACTTAACGCAGACATGTCAGTCAAGGAATTGTTACGCCCAATCCAAATGCCTTTTCCAATGGAATTAAGATTCTCTAAGCCGCTAAACGAAGCTAAGTTTTGGTTGGGGCCGAGCCATAAGTATCCACCGACTCCGGTTAGGTTGCTTAACTGTGAAATGCTAGCTAAATAATAATTATCACCAATCAATAAATTGTCTCCAATAGTTTGAAGATTACTCAAGCCGGACAAATCGTCTAGTTCGGGATTGTACTCAATGGTCAGCGCACCGGTCACAGAAGATAAATTATCTATTCCCGAAAGGTTTTGCAGGTTGTCATTATGACCGACATAAAGATTGTTGGCTTCAACATTGGTTAGGCTGTTCAGCCCTTGAAGGTTGGTCATATTGTTATTATGGCCAATGTAGAAATAGTCCCCTTGAATAGAGCTGAGAGAACCTAATCCGGACAAGTTGATTAAGTTATTATTTTCAAAAATATAAAAATCACTAGTGACCGTTTGGAGATTGCCCAGCCCGGACATGTTGGAGATGGCACTATTATTGGCAATATAAAAACTTCCGTTAATGGTCTGGATGTTGCTGAGTCCATTAAAATTGGTGATATCTCCACTTGTATTTTCTTGGATGGTTACATTTCCTGTGATCGTGGTGCAGCTAGGATAGTTATTGCCAAAGGCATCAATATCTGCTTGTGACGAAAAAGTAATATCACCATCGGCGGGGCATTGCGCGAGTCCAATGGTTGCAAAGCTAAGAAAAACAAGAAGGTGGATAAACCTTTTGGCGTATAGGCCGGACATGGATTCCCTTATGAATATTGCCAATGAATATTTCATGATGATGTGTTTGTGTGCTCGCAAAAGCCGGTCGAATTTTAATTCATCTTACTTTTGTAGCGTGTAAGTTTGGTTATTATGTTTGCACAAATAGTTGATAATCAGTTATTTGTGCAGTTGTTGTTTACTTCAAAACCTTTAAAGAGTCCGGCCACAAATCAATCTGCACTTTAATGGAATCCAAGGTCTCGGGGTCATTGATAAAGTACCAACTCACCACCTTGCTGGTAATCGTTTTGTCCGCAGGTTGGTGGAAGAATACAATGGATTTTAGTTGGGGGTATTTTCCGGGGATTTGGCTCAATGCGTCCGCAAACCAATGACCGCGGTTACCTCCAACCACTAATGAGCCAAATTCGGTGATCATAATCGGCTTTTTGTAAGAGCTGAATTTTTCATAATTCACGCCAAATAACTCGTCAAATGTCCACCACTTACTCCACGTCGCAGCCGTGCCAAAATTCAAAATACCAATCCCAACATAATCCACATAGTCATCGCCGGGGTAAAAAGCATCAAAATATCCATAGGCAGGGTGGGGAGCCCAAACCCATATAACATTATTAATATGAAGCGAATCAAAGATGGAGCGGATGTGCTTCCAAGCATTGACATAATCTTTGGGCTTGTTGTTTTGCGGTCCCCAAGGATAGCGGTAAGGGTCGTTCATCTCGTGACCAAAACGCAAGAAAATAGGCTTGTCCAAGCTTTTTACACCTTGCCCCCATTTTTTGATATATTGGTCATACGTACCTTTGGCTATTTCTTTTAGGCTGCCCTTCCCCCTTTTGTCGGGAGCCGGAATGCCCGGGAATTCGCTTTCATCAAAATCATTGAGCCAAGGCTCCCAAGTGATGAACGGGGTAGAGCCTAAATTGATAATAGTCTTGGCGGCCAACTCCGGAAACTGCTCACTCGGCTTGCTACCCCAGGCACAATAAATGGAAAGAATAGGGAAGGCTGTGCCTAAGGAATCTTCTAGGTCAATGATGTTTTCAAAGGATTCAGCTTTGCTGTTGTCCGATGCTCCAAACAAAATTTCCCTTGGATTTTTGAGTAGGTCTATATGGCTTCGGATAGAGTCATAGCCGGCTAAAATTTCTTTTCTTTTGTTTTCTCTTTTTTCTAGGATTAACGAATTTTCGATGTTTAGCACATTTTGTTCGGCTTGATTTAGGGCATTTTGAAGAGGGCCTTTTGATTTGGCACCGGCAATAGAAAGGATATAGACAATAAGCAGCCCAAGCGCAAAAGCACCAAGAATGAAAAAAATCCGGTATGTAGGTTTTAATTGCATGATAGGGTCTTTTTGGTGACTACTTTAGCATTTGCTCAATGCCTTTGGCCAAATTGTATCGGGGTGTGAAATTCAATTTTTCTCTTATCTTGGTTGGGTCTCCAACCATGTTCCAGACTTCATTCTCACGGTAGGGGAGTGCGCCAAAAATAATTTCGGATTGGCTATTCAATTTCTCTTTTATTTCTAATACTAATTCCTTTAAGGAAACCGCTTCGCCGCTACACACATTATAAATCTCATTGGTGGCCGGCTGCCTTGCGGCAAAAATCATAGCCGAAATGACATCATCTAAGTACAAAAAATCCCTTTTTTGTTCGCCTTCGGTCATCTCAAATTTTTCATGTTTTCTCAAGGTATTAATCATCTGCGGGATGAAAAATTTAGGAGACATATTTCTTCCGAAAAAATTAAAAAGCCGCAATATGGTAAATCCTTTGTCGTAAGTTTTGCTAAATGTATTGATAAAATTTTCGGCAAAAACTTTTGTCAATGAGTATGGGGAAGCAGCGTCCGGCACTTGTGTTTCCACAAATGGCGTTACGTTGCTTCCATAAACTTCACTAGTGCTTGTGAATATAAAGTGTTGATATTCAGTGTTTTGTAGTGCGAAGAGCAAGTTTCGTGTACCGGTAAAGTTCACTTGATTGGTTTCTTCAAACCGGTCAAAGCTGCGTTCCCGATTCAGGGAAGCCGCTAGATGAAAAATGATACAAGGTTGAATTTTAGTAATGGCTTCTTTGACTACCTTTAAGTCGGTGATGTCTAAAATAAAGCTTTTTGCGGAAGCTTCTCCAAATTTATCTATAATATAGACATCCGCCTGTTCCCCTTTTAGTCTTTCGACCAAATGACGACCTAAGTAACCATTTCCGCCGGTTACTAAAATTCTTTTATTTTTTAATATTATTGAGCCCATTCAATCTCCAATTTGTTGGCGGCGTTGACATAATCAGAAATATCCTTTTCTGTGTTGATGTGGCCATTTTGATAAAAGTCTTTGTACCAACCAATGGTTTTTTGTAATGTTTTGTTAATGGCCCAAACCGGTTTCCATTTCATGATTTTATTGGCTTTGGAACAATCCAGCATCAATAAATTGGCTTCGTGATGCTCCGATTTATTTTTGCTAAATTCAGGAACAACGGCATCCCAAATTTTTTCCGAAAGGAGCGCAATCTCCCCAACAGACAGATTACTGCCCATCTCCGGCCCAAAATTCCAGCCGTCTGCATATTCCTTTTTGCCTTCCAATAGCTTCCAACCTAAAGTCAAATAACCACCGACCGGCTCCAAGACATGTTGCCAAGGGCGTGTGGCTTTTGGGTTACGAATTAAAACAGACGTGCCTTGGTTAGCGGCTTTCATCATGTCCGGCACTAAGCGGTCAGTCGCCCAGTCTCCGCCCCCAATGACATTGCCGGCTCTGCCACTGGCTAGTAGGACGTGATGTTTGTCGCCATAGTCGGCAATATTAAAAAAAGAATTTCGGTAGGATGATGTCAATAATTCCGACATGCCTTTGGATGCGCTGTAAGGATCGTATCCACCCATGCGGTCATTTTCACGATAGCCCCAAATCCATTCTTTGTTTTCATAACATTTATCACTGGTGACGTTGACGATGGCACGAACAGAATCCGTCGCTCGACAAGCTTCATAGACATTCAGCGTGCCCATGATATTTGTAGAAAAGGTCTCCACAGGATCGGCATAAGAAGGTCTAACTAAGGCCTGGGCAGCTAGGTGAAAAACAATTTCCGGTTGTACTTTTTGAATATAGGCTTTGAGTGTATCTGCATCTCTAAGATCGGCTTTGGTGTCGCCCATTTGGACATCAATCAAATCAATATGGCTGGGCTGAGTTGCCGGAGCCAAGGAGTAGCCAAAAACATCAGCACCCATCATCTCCAACCACTTGACCATCCAAGAGCCTTTGAAGCCGGTGTGTCCGGTGACAAGGACTTTTCGCCCCTTATAGATACCACCAAAGAGTGTTTCAAATTTTACCAAGTTTTCCATAAAGCTCTATTTTCGTTCCACATTTCATTTAATTTTACATTATCCCGGAGTGTGTCCATGGGTTTCCAGAATCCATGATGTTTGAAAGCAAAAAGTTCGCCATCCTTCGCTAGGTTTTCTAGTGGAGCACGCTCAAAAATAGTTTTATCCCCTTCCAAGATATAGTCAAATACTTTAGGCTCAGCCACAAAGAAACCGGCATTAATCCATCCTCCATCGCCTTTGGGTTTTTCCAAAAAAGCTTCTACTCTTTCGGAGTCTCCATCAAAAGCCACACCGCCAAATCGACCTTCAGGTTGAACCGTAGTCATGGTTAAGGCCTTGCCGTGACTCCTGTGAAATTTTACAAGTGACTCAATATCAACGTTTCCGACACCATCTCCATAGGTGAGCATGAAGGTTTCGTCTCCTACCACATCTTTGGCGCGTAGTACCCGTCCCCCCGTCATGGTATGCAAGCCGGTGTCTAGTAAGGTGATTTTCCAAGGCTCTGATTTGTTGTTTAGGATTTGAACTTCGTTCTTAGCAATGTCAATTTTAATATCACTTTGGTGATAAAAATAATTGATAAAATACTCCTTAATGACATGCCCTTTGTAGCCCAGTAAGATGACAAAGTCATCATAGCCATAATTGCAATATAGCTTCATGATGTGCCAAAGAATAGGTTTTCCACCAATCGTGACCATTGGCTTGGGCTTTAGGCTGGTCTCCTCGCTAAGTCGAGTTCCAAAGCCACCTGCAAGAATAAGTGTCTTCATTTTTTAATTATTTTAGTTGAAATATTGTTGACATCTATGTGATCCCAAGGGATTTCTTCCTTGAGTCGCATGGCTTCCATCGCCGCCAATATGCCGCCGGTCGATTGGATGAAAGCTAATATGGAAAACCCAATCATCCCCCAAGTTCTGGAAGATGTAAATAATAATTCACTCTCCGGCACATAGTATTTTCGATTGAAGAAAACCAAAATGACAGAAATGATGAAAAATATATTGTACCAGATTAAAGGCCGGGCAAAAGGCGTTAGGCTGCCTATTACGGCCTTCTTGGCTGTTGGGATGTAAGGTATCTTGTGGTTTAGAATAGAGAGCACAAAGGCTAAAAAGTAAATGGGCCAAAGCGAATATTTAAGTATCATTCCGCGCCAATGGAATCCCCTTTCCGTTTCCGGATGTACCATGAATTTTTGGACATAGAGATAAATGGCTAGGGCAATGACGGCTATCGGTGTACCTTTTATTAAAAATTCTGCAAAGTTCATATTCGCCGGAATAATCCCGGTCATAAAATATAATGGCGGTATCATGATAAAAAACAAGGTCATCAATCCCGTAAAATAGTAAAATGAAATAGCACCATAAGAGAATTTTTGCCAAAAGGTAAATTTGCGAAACAACTGTGGGTAGTCCACAAATAATACTTCAAATACTCCCCGTGCCCACTTCAGTTGTTGCTTGGCAAAAGACCCAAAATCTTCGGGTACTAAACCGCGATTGACAATGACCGGATTATAGACCGACTTCCAACCGGCTGCATGAATACGCATGGAAGTGACCAAATCTTCTGCCAATGCTTCTGCATGACCGCCGATACTTTCAAAGGCCTTGCGGCGAAAAGTACAATTGGCTCCGATGGCCACCGGCGCGCCAAATCCATGTAACCCCATCTGCGTAGGGCCATAAAAAGAGTAGGTTTGTTCGGCTGCCCCGGCTGCTGTGAAGGAGCGATATTGGTTGTAATATCCTTGAGATACTTGGACAAAGCCTACTTTTTCGTCTTCGAAAAAGCCGAGTGTTTGATCCAAAAAATTTGGGAAAGCAATGTGATCCGGATCTAAAATTAATATAAATTCTTCTGTGGTCATGGACAGTGCCTTGTTGACCTTGCCTGCTTTTGCTCCCGGTAAGTTGGCTAAGTCCAAGTAAACCGCACCATATTTTTCGGCAACGGCTCTAAAGGCGTCATCCTGAGTGCTATCCAACAGATAAGTGGTGTGTGGATAGGTCACATTCCGCAAGGCGGCCAAGGTCTTTTCGTACATGGAGACCGGCTCACCCGGTGCACTTGTCGTGAAAATGGCTACGCTTAAACCTTCCTTGGGCTTGGGAACAGTCAGTGGCTTTTTGATGCCAAGGTAATTGATCCAAATTAAAATAATCCGAAAAATACCATACCAAAAGAACGTGCTAAGAATGACAAAAAGTGGGAAGTTGACAATGTGCTTTTTCTGAAACCACCATTCCATCAAATTAATAATACTAAACAAACCCGCAGACGAAAGCACCAACAAGATAAACTTGTCATAGAGCTTCACATCTCTAGCTTGGCGAAATTGCCACATGTTTTTGGAATCGGTGCGCTTCATCTTTAAAATGTAAAATGGCTGGCAATTCCTACATAATTACTCTCGTAATACGATGTTCTCTGGAATTTGTAAAAGGCTTTGAGTTGGAAGGCATCAGAGATATTGTAGTTGACGAAAGTGTTGATATCCAATGGGTTATAGTTGGATTTGTGGTATTTTCGTCCGATGGTTGTCTCTCCATTATCTTTTTTATCCAAGAATAGATAGGGCGTATCTGTTTTTGCACTAAAGCCGTAATTGATGTCCACACCTATATTCAAATCCGGATTGATGGTATATTTTATCATACCTACAGCGGAGTGTATCAATTGGTTGCTTGGCGAAAAGAAGGGATTGTAAGTGCCTTCAATATTGTAGGTGGAATCCCAATTAGCCACAATGGTGTCCAAACTTTCGATGGCCGTAAAATTATTTTTTTTCGCATCGCTGTAATTGATTCCATATCCCGCTCTCAACTCAAAACCGGCTAAGCTCAAAGGCGGAGATACGACCCATCCGCTTGCGGTGTAATAGGAATTATCCAAAGTCGGGAATTGATTAATGCTGTAAGAAGCCTTGCCGATAAAACCTTTGGGGTTGTTATAGTCAACGCCTAGGTTGTATTTGGTTTGCATCAACTTCTCGGGAATGGCAAAAGTCGTGGCTAAGTAAGGAGCCAATTCTGCGCCTGCGCTTGCGCTCCAATACTTAGAGAATTGTTTTTTGACATGAAGGAGTCCGGTCAACGCCTTGTCCTTGGATTGGTAACCAATTACGCCGATACCTAGTTTTACCCCAATCTTCGGCTCAATAAAATTAAATTTGGAAAAGGCCGTTAGCCAAGGCGTTGAGTAGGTATTATCGGAAAAAGAGTAAATAGGGTAGGACAGCTCGGCTCCAACCGTCGTCATAGAATTGATGTAAAAACCGGCTTCGATATCCGGAGCAATGATGTTTAGGGGCTGGTCATCGTTAAAGAAGCCTAGACGGATATTTGCCCAATTACTACGAGCGCGGACAATTTTTTCTTTGAGTTGGAGAGCCGATTTTTCATCAAAATATAGATACAATGCTTTTTGGATTTCGTCATAAGCATTGTCATAGTCTCCTTTCCAGTAAAAGAGTTGAGCCATTAATTTATGGGCTACGAAGTTATAATCTTTAGGTAATTGAAGTTCAATCTTTTTGAGTTGTTGGATGGCTTTATTGATATTTCCGTGTTCTACAACTTTGTTGATTCGATCTAATTTGATGTCGTAATTATAGGGATGTCTGTTTTCAAGAGCATAGTATTCTTGCTGTGCTTTCGCAAATTGTCCGGTCAGTGCAATGGTGTGGGCATGTAGCCAATCTCCGTAAAGCTCATTTTTGTGGTGATGACGATAATCATCCAAAAGTTTTAGAGATTCTTTGTAATGCTGTTGTTGATTGAGTATTTCCACTCTTTTTAAGGTGTCTATTTTTTGCCCAAAAAGGAAACTTGAACTCAAAAGCGCCAAGAAGAGCACAAAAAATTTGTCATGTCCGGAATTAGTCATTCTATTCAATTTTTACTGTAAATACAGTAGGTTTGCGGTGTAGTCATAGCCAATAAAAAGTGTATTGGTTACGAATAAAAAAGGAAACTTGTTGCTAAGATTGGTTAGAAATAAGAGACCCCAAAGCTAGATGGTTCAGAAAGGTGGTGGTGTGATATGGGTTACATAATAGAAAAAATTACATATTTCCTAAAGATTGGTGCGGTAAAAATAGTGGGTATTGATGGTTTTGGTGACTAATGTCATTTTGGGTGAGCATGTTTGTCGCCTAGTGGTCTTGCCAAGTTTAGGTTGGAAGCTAACGTAGGCGGTAGCATGACATCTACTCGCACTCGTTTTGCTGTTAGCTATGGCGTGGAACTAAAATTCTAGAGCCATTAAGTTCATCCGTCGGTTAAAATACAATTGTCGTTCAACATTCCTGGGCTTTACGGTGTTTTGCGTACCTTGGGGGCTGTAATAATCAGCTTTCGCAAAAAAAAATAGACATGCTTCAAAACAAAGAGACAAAAATGCCCGACCAAAATATACAACTGAATACCATCGAAGAAGCTGTAGCGGATATTAAGGCAGGAAAGCTGATTATCGTGGTGGATGATGAAGATCGGGAGAATGAAGGGGATTTTATTGCCGCTGCGGAGTTGATTACTCCGGAGACCATTAATTTTATGTCCAAGCATGGGCGGGGATTGATTTGTACACCGATTGAAGAAGCGAAGGCGGATGCTTTGGATTTGCCTTTGATGGTCAACAAAAATACGGCGCTACATGAGACCGCTTTTACGGTGTCCATTGATTTGATAGGGGATGGCTGTACGACCGGTATTTCTGCTTATGACCGGGCGACTTGCGTAAAAGCGTTGAGCGATGATAAGTATGGAGCGAGTGATTTTGCGCGTCCCGGACATATTTTTCCCTTGCGGGCAAAAGCGGGGGGCGTATTAAGGAGACCAGGGCATACCGAAGCGGCTATTGATTTGGCCAAATTAGCCGGTTTGAAGCCGGTGGGTGTATTGATTGAGATTCTCAATGAAGATGGCTCTATGGCGCGACTTCCGCAATTAGTAAAAATTGCTCAAAAATTTGATTTAAAAATTATCAGTATCAAGGATTTGGTTGCCTATCGGATGGATCATGAAAGATTAGTCGAACCCAGCCAAACTTGGAATGTGAAAAGCCCTTTCGGGCCGCTTGAAATCACTTCTTTTAAGCAATTAACAACGGATGATGTGCATTTTGCCATCAAAGTAGGGGATTGGAAGGAAGATGAACCGGTGATGGTACGTGTCCATTCTGCCCCGAGACCGGATGAATTATTGACTTCTCTGTTTGATCGTCGAAATAAACGCTTTTTTACAGCCATGGAAACCATTGCGCAAGCAGGAAAAGGCCTAATGCTCTACATGAGACACGGTGACAAAGGAAGTCCGATTGAAGAGTGGTTAGACAGAATGGCCAATGGTGGCAAAGATATCAAACCCAAAATGGATAAAAAGGATTTTGGGGTTGGTGCTCAGATCTTACGCTCTATGAAGGTTCGGGATATTGTCTTGATTTCCAGTCACGAACGGAATTGGGTGGCACTTGAAGGCTATGGGTTGAAGATTGTGGGATATCATGGTTTGTAGAGTGCCTTTTTAGTCGGATGCTTTCCTCTGGCAAGCGCTAGGGAAGGGTGCTAAAACAATTAGGTGTGCAGATTCCAACCCAATCTAGGAGTTCATGACAAAAAAAAGATGTAAATTTGCGCAAGCATTCGCCTGTATGTTTTTGTAACGACTCAGTTACCTTTTTTATTAAAGTCAGGTGACGAAGATTATGGATTTTGAGCAATTAATAGATAAGGATAAGCTGCCGGAGCATATTGCTATCATCATGGATGGCAATGGCCGTTGGGCAAAAAGAAAGGGGCAACCCCGTGTGATGGGGCATCGTGCCGGCGTGAAAACGGTACGGCGGATTACTGAAGCTTGCGCTAAATTAGGCGTAAAATACTTAACTTTGTACGCTTTTTCTACCGAAAATTGGAATCGTCCCGCTTTTGAAGTGAATGCATTGATGCGACTCTTAGTCGAAACTCTCAATAAGGAAGTCAAAATCCTAAATAAGAATAACATTCAGCTCCAAACCATTGGAGACTTGTCCAGATTGCCCGATCGGAGTCGTAAAGCCATGGAAAATGCCATCTTGGAAACTGCCAAGAATAACCGGATGCGGTTGACGCTTGCACTAAATTATAGTGGTCGATGGGAGATTGCCGAAGCGGCTAAGTCGCTTGCGCAAAAGGTAAAAGATGGCTTGATTGAACCGCAAGATATTGATAATGAGATGTTTGCATCTGCATTGACGACTTACGATATGCCGGATCCTGAACTATTAATCCGAACGAGTGGCGAGACTCGATTGAGTAATTATCTGCTTTGGCAATTGGCTTACGCTGAATTCTATTTTACTCCGTTATATTGGCCGGATTTTATGGAAAAAGACCTTCATGAAGCTATTTATACCTACCAAAATCGGGAACGCCGGTTTGGTAAAACCAGCGAACAATTGGATGAATAACGCCTTGGGGCAGGCTAAGCGTGCGGATATTCATCTATTTTTGGGATTTTTTGTTAAAAAACACGAAAAGACCCAATTAAATCACCAATTTTGCGCTATACTAAGGTGTGTCAGTGCGCATTTGTCCATTGCGTATGGCTATTGGAATTGGAAAATTAACCAACCATTTAATTAAAGGACGGAATAAGAACTATGAAGAATTTAATTTTGATTGTTTTGCTTTTGGCCGTAAGGCCTATTTTTTCGATTGCTCAGATGGATACCGTGCCTCCTGTGAAGTTAAACTTTGTGGAGCCGGCAGAATACGAAATCGGTGGAGTCAAGGTAAAAGGGGCAAAATTTAGCGACCCCAATGCGATTGTGGCCATCTCGGGGCTGCGTGTGGGTGACAAGGTGAAAATTCCGGGTATTGAAACTGAAAAAGCCATTAAAGCACTCTGGAAATTGAAATTGTTTACGGACGTGCAGATATCGATTTATAAGATTATTGGGGATATAGCCTTTTTGGAGATTCAGGTACAAGAAATGCCGAGACTCTCAGGGCATATCTTGCGCAAAATAAAAAAAACACAGCATGATGACATCAATGAAATTGTCAATAATGCAGTCCGTAAAGGTACAATTGTGACGACCCAAGTCAAGGACGCTATCCGACATGAAGTCTTAAATTATTATGTGGGTAAAGGTTTTTTGGATGCCCAAGTGAAGGTTACTGAAATACCGGATACCGCTAGGCTGAATTCGGTAAAATTAATCATAGAAGCCAAGCGAGGACATAAAGTAAAAATCGCCAGGATTAACTTTACCGGCAACGACCACGTCAAGTCCAGAAAGCTGCGTAAAAAAATGAAAGAGACCAAAGAAAGAAGAAGAATCTTTGCCGGCTCCAAATTCTTGAAGGATGAATATGCTAATGATAAAAAAAACATCATCAAGTATTATAATAAATTGGGCTATCGTGATGCGGCCATTTTGAAGGATACCGTCTATAGAAATGACAAAGGCCGTCTGGTCATTAATATTAATATTAAAGAGGGAAGTCAGTATCATTTTAGAAACATAGTTTGGAAAGGGAATACACTTTATAAGACAGAGCGATTAGCTTCTATATTAGGGATAAAGAAAGGGGATATTTATAATTCTGAATTATTGGAAACCCGATTGCGTTTTAGCCAGGATGGCCGAGATATTAGCTCGTTATATTTAGATAAGGGCTATTTAGCCTTTCGTATTGATCCTGTAGAAACAGCAATTGATAATGATTCTATTGACTTGGTATTGCGTATTTTTGAAGGACCGCAATTTACCGTGGATCGGGTAGTGATTAATGGAAATGACCGGACTCATGAACATGTGATTCGTCGAGAGTTAAGGACAAAGCCGGGGCAAAAATTCTCTAGGGCAGCCATTATTCGGTCGCAAAGAGAATTGATGGCGTTGGGCTATTTTAATCCGGAAAAATTTGGTATTCAGACCCCAACGAATCCGCAGCGCGGGACGGTTGATATTATTTATGATTTGGATGAGAAGCCATCGGATCAGTTGGAATTGTCCGCCGGATGGCAGCCGGGGCGTCAGTATGGATCGACTTATATTCGACCGGGATTGATAGGTACCTTGGGTGTGAAGTTTAGTAATTTTGCGATAGCAGATGTTTTGAAAAAATCAGCCTGGAAGCCTTATCCGCAAGGGGATGGGCAGGTGCTGAGCTTGCGTGGACAAATGCAAGGCTCCTTCCGGAAAAGTATAAGTGCTTCATTTACAGAGCCTTGGCTGGGGGGTAAGCGACCAACTTCGTTGTCTATTGCCAGCTCCTATTCGCACTTTGGTTTGGATTATTCTAATACATCTTATTTTCGGACTTTAAATAATACGATAAGTTTGGGTAAGCGTTTGAAGTTTCCTGATGATAACTTTATTTCAAGTACGGCATTGAGTTTGGAAGTTTTGAATTTGAAGAATGCAAGAGGGTATTTTCAAACACCGGACGGAGAGAATTTGGCAACGGGTCGATTCAATAACTTCGCCATTATTCAAAATTTTACACGCTCCACGATTAGTTATCCTTTGTTTCCGGAGCAGGGTTCTAAGTTTTCTTTAATTGTTAAGGCGACGCCGCCCTATTCTTTGTTTAGAGGTGCAGAGCCTAGAAACTTGGAAGACAAGTATAAATTCACAGAGTATATCAAATTTCGTTTTAATGCGGAATGGTACACCAGCTTAGGCAGTAAGTTCGTCTTAAAAACAGCAGCCAAAATGGGCTATCTCGGCTCCTATTCAAAGAAGCATGGACAGTCTCCATTTGAGAGATTTGAATTAGGTGGCGGCGCTTTGGATCAACAATCCTTCCAGATTACAAGTAGGGAGTTTATCACCTTGCGCGGATATCCTAGTGGAAATAGCACGTTTCCTTCCAATGCCTATGGCTCTTCTATTTTTAATAAATACTCGATGGAATTAAGATATCCGATATCTTTAAATCCGTCCTCCACTATTTATGTTTTGTCTTTCTTAGAAGCCGGTAATGCATGGGATCATGCATCGGATTATAATCCGTTTAATTTGAAGCGTTCGGCCGGATTAGGCTTGCGCGTTTTCTTGCCGATGTTTGGGACTATTGGATTTGATTATGGCGTTGGATTTGATAAGCCTAAGATTGATAATACGAAGTTCTTCGATAATTACGGAGAGTTTAATATTATTATTGGAGTGGAGCCGGAGTAGAAGGTTCGGAACTCAGAAAAGAATAGAGCCGTGTGGGACACAGTTGGATTTTATAGCCTACTAAAACTGTGAGCTGATGCGGGGAAGTCGAGTTTTTGAAAGAGTTGGGAAAGTTGCCAAATATTATTTTGATTGAGTGCATTCTGTTCATTTTTTCAAGCGTTGAGCCCGCTCCGAAAAGTCGGGTTTTTGAAATGGTTGGGGGAATTGCCAAATTTTATTCTGGAAGCATTCTGTTCAATTGTTCAAGCGTTCAATCGTTCTACTGATTCTCATAACCAATTGATTGTCAATGCTTTCAGTTGAACGATTGAACAAAATTCCCAGACAGAATAAAATTTGGTGGTGCTAGAATAGAATTCTTTCCAGGTTGAACTCAACTGTAAAACAAAGCTGTATGAAGTCATTTCGGCCTTACCACCATCCCTTGTCCTTTTCGGAAAAAGCCATGCAGGAGCGAGTCGATGCCTATTTTGAGTTAATGGATAGACGTCGTTCTTTGCGTCATTTTGCCGAAAGGCCGATACCGAGAGACGTTATCGAAAAGATTATATTGACGGCTTCCACTTCTCCATCAGGGGCGCATAAACAGCCTTGGACTTTTTGTGTGGTAGGGAGTCCGGAAATCAAAAAAGCAATTCGGCAAGCTGCAGAGGAAGAAGAATACGAAAACTATCACGGCCGGATGTCTGATGCGTGGCTAAAGGACTTGGAAGTGTTTGATACGGATTGGCATAAGCCATTTTTGGAAAAAGCGCCTTGGCTTATTATTCCGTTCAAAAAGCTGTATGACGTGAAGGAAGATGGCATACATACAAAAAATTATTATGTCAATGAGTCTATTGGTTTAGCTTGTGGTATTTTATTGACGGCTATTCACCAAGCCGGATTGGTGGCATTGACCCATACGCCAAGTCCAATGCGTTTTTTGCAAAAAATACTAAAAAGACCGGAAAATGAACGTCCGTTTTTGGTGATTCCGGTTGGCTATCCGGCTGCGGGGGCTGAAGTGCCGGAGCTGACTCGTAAATCTTTGGAAGAAATCGCTTGCTTTTATTAGGCTGCCCGCATACAAAGGATGTAGTCATGGGCATTCTTCGAAAGTGGATTGTGGAGTATTGTTCTATTTATCAAGATTAGGTTTTTCCTAAAGTAGCCAGGCTCTAAGCACATAGACTTGGCGAATTTCTAAATAGTATAGTTTTTTTTTGCCCGTTTGTTAAAAAACAGCCTGTAAATTTGGAATTTAGGGATGTTGTCCCTACCTTGCCCGCACCTCGTATTAGAAGATGAAATAATTGGGCTCGTTGGAGCCGTTAAAGATATTGAATAACCTAAGTTTAGAGACTTCTGTTGAGTTACTGGAATATCACTTGGTCGCTGCGGTCGGAAGACAGCAGGGATGGAGTGCTGCGTAGCTACTGTAGGGGCACTAGACTAAAATACCCCGTTATGAACCAACCAAGATTTGCCCTAGCGGGCACCCTTTTCCTCGTGTTTACGTTTGTTTTCTTTGCTAATATTGTGTTGGGACAGTGTCCGCCCGGAGCTGTTACTTTACAAACCCAGACTCAAGTAAATAACTTCGCCACAACCTATCCGAGCTGTACGACTATTGATGGCAACCTGATTATCCAGCAGCAGGGAACTAGTGACCAGATTACGGATATTAGTGGGCTGAGTAGTTTGACTACGATTAATGGAGATTTGAACATTCGGGATAATCCCAGTTTACCTAATCTCACAGGATTGGATAACATCTCAACCGTAGGCGGGATGTTGCAGGTTAGAAATAATGATGCTGCCGGATTTACTTCTTTGAGTGGCTTAGGAGGATTGACGTCTGTAGGGACTGATGTTTTAATACTGTATAACGATAACTTAGCTAATGTCAATGCTTTATCATCTTTGACACACATTGCCGGGAAAATTCAGGCTCAAGATAATCCGCTTTTGACAAGCCTAACCGGTCTTGATAATGTAAGTGGAATAACCAATCTGACTATTGGTAGCAACGCCGCTTTGTCCATGTGCCATGTAGCCAGTGTTTGTTCTTTTTTAGATGCAGGAGGTTCTGCTGCTATTTGGGCAAATACAGGAGACTGTGAGACCAAAGCCAAGGTTCAAGCCGCCTGTGCAGCCCTACCCATCATCTTAACTAATTTTGACGCAAGTCAAGAGAAAGGTCAAGTCTATTTGGATTGGGTCACGTCATCGGAGTACAATAACAAAGGGTTTAATATTCAGCGCTCTAGTGATGGTCGAAGCTGGACAGATATTGCCTTTGTAGAAGGAGCCGGAGAGACATCTTCTGCAATCAGATATACTTATCTTGATGAGAATGCTAGGACAGGCTTGAATTATTATCGCTTGGAGCAGATAGATTATGATGGTCAGGTGGGTTATTCAGATATGGTCACTGTTCACCTTGCGGAAAAAAGAGGCTTCTCTGTGTATCCCAATCCGGCAAAAAATAAGATTTACTTTAATCCGGATGATACAGGAGTCGTGCGTCTAGTGAATCACTATGGCCGTATCGTTCTAGAAGCAAAAAATGTAAATCAGCTGGATGTTTCCAATTTGCCTAATGGCATTTATGAGTTGGTAGTTAGTACCGGTTCTGTTGTTTTTGCAGAAAACATTGTTGTAGAAAAGTAATCATTAATTAGGAGTTTTCGGGCACGGATCTCCTAAAAAAGTAATAGCAATCCCTTTAAAGCTATTGTAGAAATAATATTAATGAAGTATTCATTTGGTGATAAGCTAAAAATAGGAGTATGGTGTGAGGATGCCAAGCAGGTGATACGCCACCTAAACAGTATGGCCTTTGTTGTGCCTATTATCCTGACGAATCCCTCTGCTGCGGAGCTGAGGAGCATGGATATCTTGTTTGTTGGAGATGCGCAGGTTGACTGGAATCAGCTGAAGCACATCCGGTTGGATATCCCAATTGTTTTGGTTGGTAAAGACAAGGCAGATGCATATTCGGCACTAAAATTTGGTGCCGCTGATATGATATTGAAGCCTTTCGGCCAAAAAGAAATAGAAGATGCGATATTGAAATCAATGGATGTACTCAAACAGCGTTACTTGGGGAATATGAAGCCGGTAGCAGAAAAAGAGTATCCGCGAGTAGAAGGGTTGTATTTTCAATTTAAGAGTATTCGTCAAACCATTGTCTCTGTAGATTTACGTAAGATTCGGATGTGTATCGCAGATGGCAATATGACTTATGTTATGTTGGAAGATGGTAGAAAGGAGGTCGGTAATTATCCAATAAGTCATAGTGAACAGCTCTTGTATGATATAGGCTTTATCAAGATTCACCGGAAGTATATTGTTAATCCTGCTTTTGTCGAAGATGTTGTTGATTCCGGTAACGGGAGAAGGTTTTTGAAGATGGTGGGATATGATGAAAAACTGCCGATAGCTAGGCGTAGATGGAAGGAATTTAGCCGAATTTTTAGTCAAACTGACCACTTGTGATAAAAAACGACCACTTGTGCTTTTATCCTTTTATAATGAAGGATATATAGCTATATTTGTACATGTACTTCTTTCCCATAGGAGTATGATGTATAATCAAAGTCCCTTTTGACCGATTCACCAAAAGCAGGATGCTACTTACCAGAAGTTTTGGTTTGTGGTATTCGGTATTGTTGTATGCGGGTTGATTAAAAGGATTCCACGCTTTGTTTAGGATGTATTTGGTCTTCTCATTCAACAATGTCATGTTTTTGGTTTATTGCATTGGCTAAAGTCTTTTTTTGACCCATTAGCTCAGTGTGAATACAAAAGAGATTTTCTTAATTTTAATGTAGAAATTCGGATTACCGAACTCTATTAAACCAACAAATTTTTTAAACATGAACAAAATTTACAACAAAGCTTTGAAGCAGAGCTTCGTGAGTGGGTTGCTGGTATTGTTTGGGCTGGTCTTTTATGCTGGCTCAGGTCTTGCCCAGTGCACAGTCACGGCGGTTTGCCAAGATGTTGCAGTGGCTTTAGATGCTACAGGTAACGTCTCGATTACGACGGCTGATGTAGATAATGGTTCGAGTGCTACTGATTGTGCAATAGCTTCGATGTCCTTATCCACATCAGACTTCAATTGTTCTAATGTCGGCTCTAATACTGTTACCCTGACGGTGACGGCCGATGATGGAACTACGACCGGAACATGTGATGCAACAGTAACTGTTGCGGACGATCAAGATCCGATTGCTCAATTATCAGATGGCACTCCTGTAGGGAATTATCAATTTCTGCCGGATGATGTTAATGCTGATGATTGTGCCATGATGGGTGGATTAGCCGCAACGAATGGTGTACCAACACCAATGACTGCCGCTGATTTATCAGCACAGGGTGTAGTATTTATTGACAATTGTGAATTGTCCATTGAATACTGGGAAACAGTTGACCCAGCACAAGATGATGAGTGCGATGCAGCGGGACGACACTATATTCGTGCTTTTAAGGGGACTGATCCCAGCGGTAATACCATTGTCGTAAAGCAGAATATTTATGTAAAGGATGTAACAGGCCCTGTGGCTAGTACGCCTTTTGATAATGTGACGGTATATGGTTGTGATGATCCAAATACGCTTACGGGAATCAACGGCTTGGATTTTACAAATGGTGTGCACACGCCCCTAACAGAAGCTGAAGTCAATGCTCAAGGCTTAACATTTACGGATGGCTGCGGCAATGGAATTGTCTCTTATGAGTATTGGGATATTAAGACAGTTTATGCGGCTTGTCATGAGCCTTTGATGGATGTGACTCGTGCTTTTAAGGCTACGGATAAATGTGGTAACTCCACGACAGTGAATCATCATATCTATTATGTCAATGCGGCTCCTGATATTACCGTACCGGCACAAGATTCGACTACAGAGTGCGGGCCAAATAGCAATGCAGAGTATTTGGCATGGAGAGACAATCATGGCGGGGCGCAAGCTACGGATGCTTGTGGTAGTGCGGTGACTTGGTCTTATCAAGTTGATTCTACCGTACCGACTTGCGGTAATGGTGTTGTTTACACTGTGACTTTCATAGCTACAGATGATTGTGGTAAGCAGTCTCAGACTACGGCTACCTTTACGATAGAGGATACCACGGCACCGGTTATCTCCTTAGATGTAGATGCTATTACGATAGAGTGTGATGATGCCGCAAAGGCTGCAGCTGAGGCTTATGTCGCTTCCGGCAATGATCCTACGGATCCGACAGTGGCTGCATATATTAACAGTATCATTGCTGCCTATAGTGGGACTGTGAATGCATCCGCAACGGATTGCTCTAGCTTTACCCTTTTGCCTGATTTGAATTCTTTCGTTATCAATCCTGGGGGGACTTGTCCGGTTATTGGTACAGTAACTGTTAATATTGTAGCTACAGACGAATGTGGAAATTCATCTTCTGCTCCGGTAACATTTACATATACAGATACTTCTGCACCGGTTGAGACTACTGCGGCGCACGATACGACTGCGGAGTGTAGTGGTGCTGCTGCCAATGCTGCTCAATTTAACGCTTGGCTGGCGAATCATGGAGGAGCACGGGTAAAAGATTGCTCTGAAATAACTTGGTCTTATTCTCCTAGTGATGCACAGTTGAGTGACGAATGTGGGGCTACAGGCTCAGCAACGGTAACTTTTACGGCAACGGATGCCTGTGGCAACAGTTATGATTTTGCGCCGGTAACTTTTACGGTAGAGGATACCCAGGCACCAAGCTTGAGTTTTACCAATACAGAGGTAACGCATGAGTGTACAGCTGCTGATGCAGCAGAAGCTGCGATAATCTTAGGGGGGGGCACACCATCGCAAGCCTATATTGATGCTATGGTGGCTCAGCATTATGCGGATTTTGGCCCCATCTTCTCTGATGATTGTTCAGATGTCACTTTAACTCCTGCTTATGTGAGTTATACGCTTAGTCCTGTGGGCGATTGCCCGGAGATAGCTAGAGTCGTCATTCAAGTTACTGCCGCAGATGAATGTGGCCAGTCAACAGCAGAAAATATCACCTTAATCTTTACAGATAATACAGCCCCGGAATTAACCAATGCAGCATCTGATATGGAAGTTGAGTGTGATGGTGCCGGGAATGCTGCCGATTTGCAAACTTGGCTTGATAATCATGGCGGGGCTACGGCCACAGATGCTTGTGATCCGGTTTTAGATTGGACGTACACGCCATCTCCGGCTCAGTTAAGTGATTTGTGTGGTGAAACCGGCCTGGTAGAGGTGACCTTTAAGGCCGAAGATCGATGTGGTAATTTTGTGGAAACAACGGCTACTTTTAAGGTAACAGATAACGAGAACCCAACTTTGACGATAAGTGGACAAGATGAGTTTACCTTGGAATGTGACCAAGCGGCTAAAGATGCTTTGGCAGCTTATGTGGCTGCGGGCAATGATCCTACAGATCCTGCTGTTGTTGCATACATGAACGGTATAATTGCAACCTATGGCCCACAGGTTAATCCAACTGCTACGGATAATTGTTCGGCCGCAACAGTGGAATATCGCAATATTACGGTTACTAAATACCCTAGTTGTACTAATAACAAGGTAGGGGAAGTAACTGTTGACCTTTATGCTAAGGATGATTGCGGTAACGAATCTGACCCACATACCATTACTTTCTTTTATGAGGATACGCAGGTACCGAACATAGTAGATCCAGCTGCCAATATGACTGTAGAATGCGATGGTACTGGCAACACTGCTGCCTTACAGGCATGGTTGGCTAATCATGGCGGAGCTACGATGGAGGATGTCTGTGATGATGATTTGACTTGGACATATAGCCCGAATCCGGCAAACGTGAGTGATTTGTGTGGTGAGACGGGTTTTGTAGATGTAGATTTTACGGCAACGGATGATTGTGGGCATGCAACCACTACAAGTGCAAGGTTTACAATTCAAGATTTGACCCCTCCTACATTTACTATAGGTAATCCAACAGTTAATCATGAGTGCACTGCTGCGGATGCGGCGATAGCTGCTCAATTTTTGGCCGGTACTTTATCCCCTGCGGATGAAGCTGCTTATGTAGCTAGTATGGGGGCGATGCACCAAGATGATTTTGCACCTAGCGCAACGGATGCATGTACAGACAGTGCTGATATCGTTTTTAGCGTTTCGTCTTATGATGCTCCTGTGCAAAATGCGACTTGTATGGATCATGTCTTAGGCTATGTGGATATTCATGTCAAGGCAACAGATGATTGTAATAATTCTGCCGCAACTCAAACGGTTCGCTTGAATTTTGTGGACTATACACCACCTGTTATTACAGCACAGCCTACGGATATGACTGTGGAGTGTGATGGGGCCGGAAATAGTGCGGACTCAACGGCTTGGTTTAATAACCATGGTGGAGCCACTGCCACACATGATTGTGGGCCATTTACTTGGTCATATTCTCCCAATCCGCCAACTTTGAGTGATGATTGTGGAGCAACCGGTCAAATAGAGGTAATTTTTACAGCGACCGATGGATGTGGCAATGCGGTTTCTACGGATCCGGCGAGTTTTATCATCGAAGATACACAAGCACCTACCTTAACTTTACCCGCGGTGACCAATGAGAATCAAGAGTGTACACCTTTGGATGCTCAAACAGCTGCGGCTTATCAAGCCGGGACTTTGACTCCGGCGGACGCTCAAGCTTACATTGAAACTTTGATGGCTGCTCATCCGGGATTGGCTCCGACTGTTGGTGCAGATAACTGTGGAGATGCGGCGCAGCCTTGGAAGATTGACCATACAGCCATTGTAGTTTTAGATAACTGCCCTGACTTAGTGAGACTAGAAGCTTACTTAGTGGCTGTAGATGCTTGTGGCAATGAATCAGCTCCAGGTATGGTTTCTGTTACCTTACAAGATAATACCGCTCCGGTGGCTTCTTATAATGGTACGGATTTGGCTGCTAATGAGATTTTTGAGACGAAAACGGTTGTAGGCTGTGATGATGCAACTTCGGTAGAAGGTTTAGATTTTACCGGTGGACTTGAAGTAGCGATAACTGCTGCTGATTTACCTGTCGGATTGGTATTTACGGATATTTGTGATCCTAATTTAGACTATGTATATTGGGATGTTGTAAATGCCGATAATGTTTGTTCCGCTGATGGTAAGCTAGTTCAAAGAGCCTTTAAAGCAACAGATAAGTGCGGTAACAGTGTAACTGCTCGTCAAAATATCTACATCAAGGATACCGAAAAGCCGGTTTTGACAATTACAAATACCAATGTGAATCATGAGTGTACAACGGTAGATGCAGCTATCGCTTCTCAGCTTTTGAATGGTACATTATCTGCTGCCGATAGAGATGCATACATTGCCTCTATGATGGCCACTTATGCTGCGGACTACGGTGCTTCTGCTACTGATAATTGTACTGCAAATCCAACAATTGTTGCGGATACAGCTAACTTGGTCATTGTTCATACCGGACTGGATTGTCCGATTATTGGTGTGGTGACGATTCCTGTTTTTGCTACAGATGCTTGTGGCAACGCATCGGATCCGCAAAATGTGACTTTGACCTTTACAGATAACACTGCTCCTGACTTGACTCAACCTATAGCTATGACTGTAGAATGTGCAGGTGGTACAAGCAATCAAGATGCTTTTGATAATTGGCTAAACACACATGGTGGTGCCACAGCAACAGATGCTTGTGGAAGTGTTACTTGGACAACAGACCCTGCTACCCCAACTTTAAGTGATGGATGTGGAGCCACAGGAGAAGCAACGGTTGTATTTATTGCGACAGATAACTGTGGTAATTCTACGGCTTCGCTTCCGGTAAAATTTGAAGTTAAGGATACTCAAGCTCCTACTTTAACTTTAGCTATGGATGCATTTACACTAGAATGTGATGAAGCTGTACAAGCCGCAGCTGCTGCTTATGCACTAAATCCGGATCCTACTACCAATCCTGAATTAGCCGCTTATGTTAATACAGTGGTGACTACTTACGGAGGAGATGTTAATCCTAGTGCTTCAGACAATTGTTCTTCAGTAAGTATTGAGCCGGACTATAACAGTGTGGTGATTACTCCCGGTGGAGCTTGTCCGGTTATTGCTACAGTTACCATCGACCTTGTAGCTACAGACGAATGTGGACTGTCAGATACAAAGACTGTGACTTTTACCTATGAAGATCACTCTGTACCGCTTGCTATAGAAACTGCAACAGGTGATACAATAGCTAACTTTGGATTTATTACACCGGTGACTATTGAGAGCTGTGGTAATGAAACGGGTTATAACGGTCTTGACTTTACGGCAGGGGTACAGATGCCATTGACTTTGGCTGAAATGACAGCCCAAGGTATTACCTTTACTGACGCATGTTTACCTTCTGCAAATCTAATATATACGTATTGGGATGTAGAGACTGCCGGCACTAGTCCTTGTGATGCCGGTGGAAGACAGATTACTAGAGCGTTTAGGGCTTCAGACGGGTGTAATGAGGTGACCGTGAAGCAAGTGATTACATTAAATGATACGCCTCCTACTGTTACTCAAGTGAGCACAGGTACAGAACTTGGACACTTAGACTATATGGCAGATGTATATCTTACGGAGTGTTCGGCTACCGGAGAAATCAATGGCCTTCCTGTGACAGGCGGTGTTCATCAGCCATTAACTTATGCTGATTTAGCTGCACAAGACTTGGATGTATCTGATGTTTGTACGGCGACCGGTGACTTAACCATTGAATACTGGGATGTTGCCAATGTTGATTTATGTGCAAATGATCCACTTGTTCCGGATTATTTAAGAGCCTTTAGCTTTACAGATGGTTGTGGGGATGTTGTTACTGTTAAGCAGAATATCTTCTTGAAAGATGAAACTGCTCCGACATGGACAACTGCAAACAATGCATTGGACGTAATCGTAGCGTGTGATGATCCTACTGCCTTAGCGGCTGCCCAAGGTCTAGAGCCTGTTGCCACTGATGCATGTGGAAGTGTGACGATTGCTAAAACTGCCGGTGCTTTTGTGCCAGGTACAGATTGTCCACAAGCCGGTACTTACACAAATACATGGATTGCAACGGATGATTGTGGCAATGAAAGTGTAGAATATACACAAGTGATTACGATAATTGATACAGATGCGCCTACGTTTGACGCAAGTCCTGCAGCGATTGCTGATATTAGTTGTGGTGATCCTTTGCCAGCCCAAGAGACCCTTACGGGAACAGATAATTGTGGTACCGCAACAGTCACCCCAAGTGTAGATGCTTATACAGTTGATGCATGTGCAGGTTATTCAGTCACTTACCGCTGGTCTATCACTGATGGATGTAATGCGGGTACAGACGAAACTGTAACCTTCAATGTATTGCCGGATGCGGATGCTCCGACTTGGACGACTTCGGCTGGTGATTTAGATGTCATTGTTGATTGTGACGATGCTGCTGCACTTGCTGCAGCCCAAGGACTAGCTCCTGTTGCACAAGATGGTTGTAGCAGTCTAAACGCTCCTGTCAAAGTATCCGGTGATTTTGTTCCCGGTACAGATTGTCCACAAGCCGGTACTTATACCAATACGTGGACGGTAACGGATGCATGTGGTAATGAAAGTGAAGAATATACACAGGTGATTACAATAATAGATACCGATGCGCCAACGTTTGACGCAAGTCCTGCGGCGATTGCTGATATTAGTTGTGGTGATTCTTTGCCTGCCCAAGAAACCCTTACGGGAACAGATAATTGTGGTACAGCAACAGTGACCCCAAGTGTAGATGCTTATGTAGTAGATGTATGCGCAGGTTATTCAGTCACTTACCGTTGGTCTATCACAGATGGATGTAACGCAGGTACAGACGAAACGGTAACCTTTAATGTGCTACCGGATACGGAAGCTCCAACTTGGGCGACTCCTGCGGGAGACTTAGATTCTGAAGTGAGCTGTGATGATGCTGCCGGTTTAGCGGATGCACAAGCGTTAGCTCCTGTGGCTACAGATGTTTGTAGTGCGTTAGATATGGTAAAAACTGAAGGTAGTTTTGTGGCAGATGCTAGTTGTCCGAATGCGGGTACTTATACCAATACTTGGGTTGCTACAGATGCTTGCAATAATGCAAGTGCCCCATACACTCAGGTTATTACAATTATTGACAACACAAATCCTGAATTGACCCTTGCGGAAGATACCATTGAGATTGAATGCAGCCAAGCAGCGAAAGATGCCTATGCAGCCTACGTTGCTTCCGGCAACGATATTAATGATCCAATCGTAGCTGCTTATATTGCACAAATCGTAGCCGACTATGGAGCGACAGTTGCTCCAAGTGCGACCGATAACTGTTCAGATGCTGCCAATATCACAATTGCACCGGACTACACAAGTGCAGTCCTTACGCAAGGTGGCGATTGTCCTGTAGTAGGTACTGCAACGATAGATTTGATTGCGACCGATGAGTGTGGCAATACTGATGTAGCCACAGTGACCTTTATTTATAAGGATACTACAAATCCTGAATTGACCCTTGCGGAAGATACCATTGAGATTGAATGTAGTCAAGCAGCGAAAGATGCTTATGCCGCTTATGTTGCTTCCGGTAATGATGTTAATGATCCAATCGTAGCTGCTTATATTGCACAAATCGTAACCGACTATGGAACGACAGTTGCTCCAAGTGCGACCGATAACTGTACAGATGCTGCGAACATTACGATTGCTCCGGACTATACAAGTGCAGCCTTTACTCAAGGTGGCGATTGTCCTGTAGTAGGAACTGCAACGATAGATTTGATTGCGACCGACGAATGTGGCAATGCAGATACGGCCACGGTGACCTTTATTTATAAGGATACAACGGCTCCTGAATTGACCTTTGCGGAAGATACCATTGAGGTCGAGTGCAGCCAAGCAGCGAAAGATGCCTATGCAGCCTACGTTGCTTCCGGTAATGATGTTAATGATCCAATCGTAGCTGCTTATATTGCACAAATCGTAACCGACTATGGAGCGACAGTTGCTCCAAGTGCGACCGATAACTGTACAGATGCTGCGAACATTACGATTGCACCCGACTATACCAGTGCAACCCTTTCACAAGGTGTTGATTGCCCAGTAGTAGGAACTGCAACGATAGATTTGATTGCGACCGACGAATGTGGCAATGCAGATACGGCAACAGTAACCTTTATCTATAAGGATACTACCGATCCGGAATTGACCCTTGCGGAAGATACCATTGAGATTGAATGTAGCCAAGCAGCGAAAGATGCTTATGCCGCTTATGTTGCTTCCGGTAATGATGTTAATGATCCGATCGTAGCTGTTTATATTGCACAAATCGTAGCCGACTATGGAGCGACAGTTGCTCCAAGTGCGACCGATAACTGTACAGATGCTGCGAACATCACAATTGCACCGGACTACACAAGTGCAGTCCTTACGCAAGGTGGTGATTGCCCTGTAGTGGGAACTGCAACGATAGATTTGATTGCGACCGATGAGTGTGGCAATGCAGATACGGCAACAGTAACCTTTATCTATAAGGATACTACCGATCCAACCATCACAACGGATGCGCAAGATATTACAGTCGCTTGCGCAACGGATCCTGCTTTCACAGCATGGTTAGATGCTAATGGTCAAGCTGTAGCTGAAGATTGTAGTGATATTACTTGGACAAATGACTTTGCAGCCTTAGATCCGGCGAATCCAACTACAATTACCTTTACGGCTACAGATGCCTGTGGTCAATCTGTAACCACTACTGCTGATGTAACTATTGAGCCAATAGTTGGGCCTTCCGTTACACCATTTGAGATTTGTCAAAATGGTGTTGTTGGTGTTGGCGAAGGCCTACAGGCTGATTGTGGTAGTGCACCGACTTGTGAATTTACAGGTCAAACCGATGGATGGGATGATGGATTTAATGGAGAAGCAACGGCTATTACTTTCGATTTGTCTTGTGCTTCCAGCGATATTACAGATATCACTATCACGGACTTCAATGATTCTTATGATCAGAATGGAGACCCTAGTGAGTGTGACGATTACTATACTTTTGGTTTAGTTATTAATGATGATACGGTATCTACTTCACTCTGTGAAGCAGATCTTGAAGCGTTTGATTTCTCAGGATACGCACCGATTACTTCGGTGATCATTTATGCCATTGATGCAGATGACTATTCTGATTATCTATTCATGGATGTTACTGCAACCATCACGTATGGTACGGGCTCAGGAGCATCTGTGACTTGGTGGAATGCACCTGCGGGTGGCGACCAAGTGGGTACAGAAAGTACATTAGATCCAACCGGACTGATTGCTGAAGAAGGTCCTGTTGATTTAAGTACGCCGGGCGATTACACTTTCTATGCACAGTGTAACTCTACCGGATGTGCGAGTGACCGGGTACCGGTTGTATTAACTGTGAAGCCGGCTCCACAAGATGCGACAATTACTGTCTCAACACCTTCCGTTTGCTTAGGAGGGTCTTATGATTTGTCCTTTGATATTACCGGTGGTGTGGGTCCATATACCGTAGTTTATTCTGATGGCTTTAATGAGTTTACAGAAACGGACTATGTGAGTGGTACACCAATTACTGTTACACCGGGAATTGATGCGGGGGTATTCCAAGTTTATAACCTATCTATCGTCTCTGTTACAGGAGTTGATGGATGTGTGAATGATAACTTGACTGCGACTGCTGAATTTACAGTGATTGATTGTAATAATGCAGTAAGTATCACTGATCCATGTGCTTGTTCCGCTGTGGGCAATAAGATGTTTGACGAAGAAATTACCATCACGGCTCCGGCGGGTCAGGTATGGACAATTTCTGCAGTGAATGGATTATTGACTAGTACCGGTCAACCACTACAAGTGGGTACGGTGATTCCTGAAGGACCTGCTAATAAGTATATTTTAACAGGTATGCACGTGTCGTCTTATGGTTATACCATTTCGGTAACAAACCAAGACAATATCACATTGAGTACACACAATAAGTGTTACTATCCGGATCCTGTTATTGAAGATTTGGATAATGTACAGCAGTTTTGTTTGAACTCTCCGGCTTTCCCATTAAAAGGAAGTGCAGGTGGCGCAGACGGAACAGGTACCTTTACTATTGACGGTGTACCGGCTACAGATTTTGATGCAGGTGCTTTGGGCGTAGGTAATCATACGGTGACTTATACATTTGATGCAGGAGCTGCAGGGTCAAATGATCCAACAGATCCCGGTTGTGTAGAGTCCACGTCTGTTTTGGTTCAAGTGATTGAGACACCAAGCCAGATTAATTGCTTACAAGACCTTCAGATTTCTTTGAATGACGATTGTGAAGCATTTATTCATCCTTCTATGGTTTTGGCAGGCAACTATGGCTGTTGGGACGATTATGAAGTGAATATCTTGAATAATGTAAACCAACCTCTAGGCGATATCGCCAATGGTAGCATGGTGGGAAGTACTTGGAAAATCATGGTCACTCACAAAGTTTCCGGCAATAGCTGCTGGGCTGAGAATGTGACTTTTGCTGATAAGATGGCGCCTACGATTAGTTGTGG
>JALVCY010000391.1 GCA_027009605.1 Saprospiraceae bacterium | reverse complement strand
TATCCTAATCCTGCCTATGAAAACATCAAAATTGAGCTTCCAATCAAAGGGATTCGTCAAAAAAGAATAAAAATCACTAATTTGCAGGGGCAAGTAGTTATGGATTTGAAATCACAAGATGAAGAAGTGGATGTATCGAGATTATCTCCCGGGTTTTATTCTGTGGAAGTGGTTACAAAAGATAGGAGATTTGTTGGTAAATTTGTAAAAATAAAAGAATAACGTAAAAAAAATAAAGTCGCTAACAAGCGATGATGACAGCAGACTCCCTTGCCGCAGGCGCAACACAAAGGGAGGCTGCTGCATACCGCAGCCGCATCCCGCAACTTTTTAAAATCAACAGCGATGATAAACAAATCAATTATTTTCATCTTCCTTTGTGTCTATCAATTAGGATTTGGACAGTTTAAAAGTATAAATTTTGATTTTTCTAACCTAGGTTATGGTGATAATCTTGGACGGCCTATTATTTTAGATGATGGAATTTTACTAGAAGGGCATTATACAAATTTTGCCGGCCTACAAGGAACGCATCTAACCAAGCTAAATTTTAATGGAGATATTCTGTGGCAAACTCGTATGGATAGCCTTCGAACATATGTAGCTCCAAGTAGTGGTGGAACTATTATTCATAATGGCTCCATTTTAATTTTACTGGCGCCCAACGACCCTACGGAGTCGAAGGGTATTAGAGTGCTACAATTAGACTTTGATGGTGATTTAATGAAAGAATATGCTTGGGGAGAAGATTTAATCAATGAAGCACCTAGATCATTGGAGAAATTTGGAGATGGCTGGGCTCTTTTACTAACAGCGAATAAGCCAAATGGCAATGCTTATAGCTTTGTCCAGATTTTGGATAGTAATTTTGTCGAAAAGAGTCGTTTTACCACTTTTGAAACGACAGGATTCATACAAACCAATTCTTTAGTCATTACTCCGGATAATTATTTTTTGACGGGGACGGTTACATGGCATACATCCTTTGACGTTGCTGGAAGCGTGGCTAAATTTGATTCGGTTGGGAACTTAATTTGGCACACAAGCTTGGATACCATTGAGTTTGGCGATGACGTGTTAACCCTAATACCTGTTCAGGATAGGATTATTGTAGCCTGGCATAATTTAACGGAAAATATATACCCTTTAGTGGAGGAATCACCTGAAATTGTATGTTTGGATTCAAATGGTATTGTTTTGTGGAAGCATATTTTTTATAGCGAAGAAATTCATCAGCGACCAGAGTTAATACCCACATCAGATGGACATTTCTTAGGCGTGTCCGGTGTCGAAAAATATCCTAGTTTAGAGAACAGGGGGTGGATGCTCAAGATGACTACTGAAGGGGAAATTTTATGGGAGAGAGAGTATTGGGATAAAATCGATACGATTGCCCCCTTTCTGATGCTTGAAGATGGTGCAGAAATGCCAAATGGAGACTGGTTGCTTGCAGGTTATATTAGAAAGGATTCAATTGGAAATGGCCCTTTTAATGTTGATGGCAACACGTGGCTATTGTGGACTAATTCTGAAGGATGTATAAATCCAGATTGTGATACTTTGCAGTTGTTAACGGCAACGAAATCACCCGATGAATCGTTTCTTGGAAAAGGAATACGCTTGTCTGTTTTGCCGAATCCAGTTTTAGAGTCAATGGTTATTACTCAGGAAGTTGGTTTGAAGCAAGTAACCGGAATGTTGTCATTTCAAATCTACAGCTCGTTGGGTCAGCTCATAGGAGACCCGGTAGAAAGCCGATTACCGGCACACTTGACAGCAAAAGATTTACCGAAAGGGATATATTTTTTACAGGTTATGGGCAAAAATGGGAAAGAAGTTCAATATTTGAAATTTGTTAAACAATAAAATCAATGTTATGAAAAATTTACTAATTGTCTTTTTTTTGAGTATTTGTACTCAGGCTTTTTCTCAAATTGAATTTGCTCCTGCTGGTGCGGAGTGGTATAACAGCATCAGCGGACAGACAAGCTTTATCCCGCCTTTTACTATTTATAATCGACCATTATATCAGAGATATGATAGAGATACCTTGATAAATGGCCTTTCTGCAAAAGTCATCGTCGGTACCAATCCGTACGTATCGACGGATGAACATATTCTAACTCAGGTAGGTGATAGTATATTAATTTGGAGATTGCAACAGTTTCATTTGTTGTATGATTTTGGTGCTGAAATCGGAGAGACAATTGAAACTGAACCGAATAATAATAATTATGCCTTAACCCTCTTATCAAAAGATACGGTCACCATTAATGGTGAACACCTACTTAATTTCACCTTTAGTGTCGGGATGTATGACACATTGATTGTGAATAATAAATTTGGGGCTATCAATAATTTTTTAGTTTATCATTTTGACCCTGACGCAGATAGGGGAAGACTAAGATGTTATTCTGATTCAACTTTTGCATTAGTTCAGTTTGGTGATATGGCCTGTGATTCTGTTTATACTGAACTTGTAACAGGGGTTGATGATGCACCTTATAGCCTTGATATACATATTTACCCCAATCCTGCTGTGGAAAGCATAAAATTTGAGCTTCCAATCAATAAATTACAGGAAAACAGTATAAAAATACATAATTTGCAGGGGCAAGTGGTGAAGGAGTACCAATCATCGGATGAAAAAGTCGAATTGGACATATCGAAATTGTCCCCTGGCTTTTATTTTGTTGAAGTACAATCAAATAACAAGAAAATCATTGGTAAATTTGTTAAAATGAAAGAATAGTGTAAATTGACTTAAAGAAATAAAGTCGCTAACAAGCGATGATGACAGCAGACTCCCTTTGCCGCAGGCGCGACACAAAGGGAGTCCGCT
>JALVCY010000390.1 GCA_027009605.1 Saprospiraceae bacterium | reverse complement strand
TTGTAACTATTTAGCCACCCGCTAATTTTTGCTAGAAAATGCCCTTTTTGCGCCTGTTTTTGCTAAAATTTTCTCACGTAGCCCAGCTACGCTTCAAAAATTGTAGCTTCAACATCCACAAAAATGCCTATTTTCTATCTAAAAATTGGGGCATCTAAACAGTTACATTTGATTTTTTGTTTTTGGTGGTTTATTCGAGTTTTATTGCGGTGTGGATTGGGCGAGTCCGTGCAAACTATTCCCGGTCTTCCTTGGGGTATCGTGTGGGTAAGATACTGGGAGTATTGATTTTTGTGGCCGCCTTGATGGATGTGACTGAAAACTTGGCTTTGCTCCGAATTCTTGGTGGAAATGAACACCAAATTTGGGCGAGCGTCGCCTTTTTTTGCGCAAGCATTAAGTTTGGATTGATAGGCTTGTCCCTGCTTTATATCCTGTTGAGTGGGGCCTATTTATTTTTGCGTAAGCGCCGCACTGCGATTTAGATTGCATTAAGCCGGTACAAACCGGCTGGTTAGCCCTATAGACAAGAAAAACTAATATTCATAACTTGTACATATTCAATAAATTAGAAGGAATATCTAAAAATTATCGAATAACTACTATACTTTTAAGGCCATTGTTTGTATTTTTGCGCACTTTGGAATAGTCAAGGGCATTTTGCCGCAAGGCTAAAAAAATACAAAAATGAAAAAGAAATCAATATTTTTTATCGGATTGATGGCTTGGGCTATCTTTGGCATGGTACTATCAAGTTGTAAGACCGGTACAGAACATCAAACGGAAACACCGGCAACGACCACCACATCAAGTACATCGTCCGGCAGTACCACAGCTGCTAAACTGCCGATTGCTTACATTAATACCGATACCTTGTTGGCTAATTATACTTATTTTGTAGCAGCGAGTAAGGCGCTGGCAGAAAAGGAGCAAAAAGCCAATGCTAATTTGGAAGCCAAGGGCAGAAAACTGCAAAACCAGTATATAGCTGTACAAAAGAAAGTTCAGGCCGGAGAGTTGACGGCCAATCAAATCGCCCAAGAAGAGCAACGGTTTGCCAACAAACAACAAAATTTGCAAGCAGAACAACAGCGGATTGCTCAAGAAATAATGCAAGAAACCCAAGAAGTGCAAGACACGCTTTACGGAAATCTAAGAAGAGTCTTGAAGAATTATGCCGATACGCATGGCTACGAGTATGTTTTGAGTTATGCGGAAGTGGGCAGCCCCGTATTGATTGCTCCTAAAGGAGCCGATATTACGGATGAGATTTTGAAAATACTCAATTCGGAAGGGGGCGAGTAATGCACTCTATTTTTGAAAAAATGAATCAATTAGGAAGGGACCAAGTGCCCTTCCTTTTTATTTTGGACTATGAGCTAATTCGGCCCATGGTTTTTCCGTTGAAGGATATTGATGACCGGGAAATCGCCTACAAAATCGGCCGGTGGTCTAATCAATCTCCTTCTAATCAGTTTCCTCCTTCCTTAGATTTTGGTTTTAATCCACTGCCCAAACCTGTCTTTCAGCTCGCTTTTGAGCAAATTCAACGGGAGATTCACTCAGGAAATACCTATTTGACCAACCTGTGTTTTCGGATGCCCATCTCTCTTAATTGGTCTTTAAAGACGCTTTTTGCGCAAGCTTCCGCCAAATATAAACTCAGATACCGAGATGAATTTGTATTTTTTTCGCCGGAGACGTTTATAAAGATTTCGGATAGGGTGCTCTCCACTTTTCCGATGAAAGGGACGATAGATGCCCGCCTGCCTAATGCCCCCACCCAATTATTGAATGACAGCAAAGAAGATGCAGAGCATGCGACCATTGTTGATCTGCTGCGCAATGACTTGAGTCAGGTGGCTCGGAAAGTCCGTCTCAAGCGGTTTAAGTATTTGGATTTGGTGGAAACGAATCGGGGTGCTCTTTGGCAGATGAGTTCTGAGATACAGGGGACTTTGCCCCCAAACTATCCGGCGCAGATTGGGACTATCTTAGAAAAATTATTGCCGGCGGGTTCTATCACCGGTGCTCCTAAGCCTAAAACCTTGGAGATTATTTCCCAGGTCGAAAGCCATGCCCGGGGTTTTTATACGGGCGTCGCCGGTATTTTTGATGGGCAGAGTCTGGATAGTGCCGTGATGATTCGGTTTGTGGAAAAAGAAAAAGGTCTTTATTACTATCGTAGCGGAGGGGGCATTACCGCCCAAAGTTCTTTGGACAAAGAGTATGACGAATTGCTGAATAAAATCTATATCCCGACCCCAATCAAACACCATTTGGTCGAGTCTATTGGTCTGCAAAATGGCCGGTTTGAGCATTTGGATTGGCATCAAAAACGGATGGACAGGACGCGTCAAGAATTGTTTGGGTTATCGCCGGTTTCTTTGGTCGATTTGTTGGTTGAGTCTTTGAAAAAATATGATTTTGGCAGTCAGCGAATGAAGTGCCGGGTGATTTATGAAAGAAAAGTCGAAAGGCTTGAGTGGATACCCTATTTTGAGCGCAAGATAACTACTTTGCGGTTGGTCTCGTTGCCGTCCCTTCCGGAAAAAGTGACCCGGTATAAGTGGGCAAATCGAGCGATTTACCAAGATCTGCTTGCGCAAAAAGGGACAGCCGATGAAGTGCTCATCGTTAGGAATGGCGAAATAACGGATATATCTTATGCCAATGTGGCTCTTTACGACGGCCAACATTGGTGGACTCCCAAGCATCCATTATTGGCGGGGACGGCTAGGGCCCGGTTGTTGGCGGAAGGCAAGATTCGGGAGCGGCGGATATTGGCGAAAGACTTGGATGATTATCAAAAAATCCGGATTTTTAATGCGATGATTCCTTGG
>JALVCY010000389.1 GCA_027009605.1 Saprospiraceae bacterium | reverse complement strand
TCCACATTTACATCGAAACGTCCATCGCCAAAGAGTGGACAGAATGGATGATATGCACCCACATACCGGATGTGATGCGTACCCGCTGTTTTGACGGAAGTCAGATAAGCGCCTTAGTAGAGCCCCTAAAAGAAGGTTATCATGGCTTCCAAATTCAGTACAATACCACGCCCGAACGCTTCGCCGATTATCAATCTAATTTTGCCGCAAGGCTACAGAAAGAACATACAGATAGGTATCAAGGGCGTTTTTTGGCTTCCCGGTTTATTACGGAAGAGCTTTCCATCGATTGAATTTTGAGAACTAACTTTCCAAAAGTCCCAAACTTTTGGAAAGTTGTCTGAAAAATAATACCAAAAGGTATCTAATCTTATACAAAATGCGTAAATTGCCCTTCCTAATCAAAAAAATAAACAGATGGACTTTTACCTTACCGAAGAACAGAAAGCTGTTAGAGATGCAGCACGTGATTTTACCCAAATAGAACTGAAACCGGGCGTAATTGAGCGCGATACCAACAAAATACATCCTACTCCCCAAATCAAACAAATGGGCGAAATGGGCTTCATGGGTATGATGGTTGACCCCAAATATGGCGGTGGCGGTATGGATACCTTGAGCTATGTCCTAGCCATGGAAGAAATCTCTAAAATCGACGCTTCTTGCTCCGTCGCTATGTCTGTCAATAACTCCCTAGTTTGCTGGGGAATTGAGACTTTTGCCAATGAAGAGCAAAAACAAAAATATCTGCCTAAATTGACCACGGCGGAATGGGTCGGTGCTTTTTGCCTGTCCGAACCCGAAGCAGGGAGTGATGCCACCAGCCAGCGCACTACCGCCGAAGATAAAGGCGATTATTACCTATTGAACGGGGTCAAAAATTGGATTACCAACGGTGGTACGTCTCAGTTGCACATCGTAATAGCCCAAACGGATCCTGAAAAAGGGAGTCGCGGAATTAATGCCTTTTTGGTGGAAACTAGCTGGGACGGGGTCATCATCGGCCCGAAAGAAGATAAACTGGGCATTCGGGCATCAGATACGCATACAATCATGTATCAGGACGTGAAAGTGCCCAAGGCCAACCGGATTGGTGAAGACGGGTTTGGATTTAAGTTTGCGATGAAGGTCTTGGCCGGTGGCCGGATAGGGATTGCTGCTCAAGCTTTGGGGATTGCTGCCGGGGCTTATGAATTGGCTGCCGCTTACGCCAATGAGCGTATTGCTTTTGGCAAGCCGATTGCGCAGCATCAAGCAATTGCCTTTAAGCTGGCCGATATGGCCACTGAAATAGAAGCCGCCAGAATGTTGGTTTATCGGGCGGCATCCTTAAAGGATGAAGGCAAAGACTATGGTATGGCTTCCGCAATGGCTAAGCTAAAAGCATCGTCTGTTGCGATGGATGTAACGGTTGAAGCGGTTCAGATTCACGGTGGCTATGGCTATGTGAAAGAATATCATGTAGAAAGACTCCTGCGTGATGCCAAGATTACCCAAATCTATGAAGGGACTTCGGAAATTCAGAAGATTGTGATTTCCCGGGGGGTGATTAAGGGTAATTTGTATTTGCCGACTTGATTTTCTTATCAGCTAACTCCCCATAGAGGCTTACTCATGAGGAGTTAGCTGTGTCGAATCTACTCGTGTCGTGTCCTTCGTGTCCTGTATGATGCCTTGTTCTTCCTGATTCGTAGGCGGTGTTGGTTGGTCAGGCTTCAGCATCTGATAGCCTATGAAAAGTAGGATGAGTATCAGGAGAGCCCATTTGAATATGAATTCAAAAAAGTTGACAATAAATTGGATGACCTTGCTGACTACAAAAATAATCAACATAATGAGTAGGAGTGAACCTGAATTCATGCCGGATGTAAAAAAAGTGTTCATAGCGCTTTATTTTTGATGTGTATAAGAAGAGTACAAAATGTATCTTAAGTTCGTTCTCTAAATTAAGATGTTATTAACAAAAGCGCTCTTATTTGCGACAAACATATATTTTTTGTCGATAAGTGCTAGGAATGTGTTATTATTCGGTACAGCGGTTTAACGGTTTAGCGGCATAGCGGCATGAAATTTTACAAAAATTGGTGGTATTGGTAAAAAGAGACCCCAAAGCCTAGGTTAGACGCCCTTAGAATTTTCCGTATGGCTTCCTAAATCTTAGGCATAGCGAGTCCCGTTGGAATTTGCAACGCAGAGTAAGGCGAAATTTGAAGCCAATGGAGTAATAAACCTTTTTTTTGGGCGATTACCTTCAAATTTTGTCTTAATCAAGGCAGTCAAATGGAGGCGGGGCAGGCTATGTCGGTATAGCATACTCCCTAGTGCTTCCCATTTTTGAGAGATACATTTTTTTCGGAGTGTAATTACTGTTGACTCTACGGATTAGTTCTCTTTTTTCTGATTTTTAGTTTGGATGATTTCCGCTAGGATACTAACAGCAATTTCCGCAGGAGTTTGACTTGAAATCTTGATGCCGATGGGGGCGTGGAGCCTGGATATTGACTTGGAAGCGATGCCTTCTTTAGATAGTTGGTGGCGCAGAGTTTTGACTTTTTGTTGGCTGCCCATCATGCCCAAGTATTTGAATTTTTGCGGAAGCAGCTTGCGCAAAATCAATAAATCCGTGTCAAACATAAAAGACATAATCACTATATAATGCCGCATGCCTTGCGGAATAAATCGGGCAATATCCACATAATTCGAAATAAAGACAGTCTCTGCATGGGGATTGTTTTGGAAGGTATTGATATTGGGGCGATCGTCATAGACATAGACCTTGAAATCCAGTTCGGTCGCCAATTTCGATAAGGCCAAGCTTACATGTCCGCCACCAATGATATGTA
>JALVCY010000388.1 GCA_027009605.1 Saprospiraceae bacterium | reverse complement strand
TAATCCGGCATGAACAGCCACAATGACTTCCGGAATGGTGGACATCCCAATAGTATCGGCTCCCAATACACTGAGCATTTTTATTTCTGCTGCTGTCTCAAATGTAGGGCCGGTTACCGCAGAATGTACCCCGGTAAAGGTGCGAATGTCTAAATTTTTGGCTACCCGCTGTCCCAACCGGAGCAATTCTTTATCATAGGCATGAAGCATATCCGGAAACCGGACACCCAAACGCTCGTCATTGGGACCCAAAAGGGGATTGTCTCCCATAAAATTGATATGATCCTTGATAAACATCAAAGCGCCGGGATAGAGCAAAGAGTTAATCCCTCCGCTGGCATTGGTCACGATTAAAGTCTCGACCCCCAAGTCTTTGAAGACCCGTACCGGAAAAGTAACTTCTTTCATGGTATAGCCTTCGTAATAATGGATTCGACCCTGCATGGCAACGACCGTCTGACCATCCAATTCTCCGATAACCAACTGCCCGGCATGGCCTTTGACAGTGGAAACAGGAAAGCCGGGAAGGTCTTGATAAGGAAAGATATCTGCATCTGTGACTTCTTCGGCGAGAGAGCCCAGACCGGAACCCAAAATCAAACCCACCTTAGGACGGTGCTTGGTTTTTTGTTTGATAAAAAGCGAAGATTGTTGGATTTGGTCGTAGTAGTCACTCATGATGTTGTTTTTTTAGATAGCCGGTATGATTTGAGTGATGCAAAAATGGGCAATATTCCTGCAAAAAACAATTATCTAAGGAAAGAATTTTTGGGAATGATAAAAAACGGTGTAACGAAATAGCGGTATAACGAAATAGCGGTGTAACGGTGTAACGGTGTAACGGTGTAACGGTTTAACGGGAAGGCGGCCAAGAAATCCTGCTACTTGAACGCCGAAGGCAACCAAAGGTATAGCGGTATAACAGCCTAACCACTAAGATCACGTAGAAGACACTAAGATTGCACTAAGAAGCCTTAGTGTAATCTTAGTGCAAAACTAAGTGGCCTTAGTGGTAAGGCGCATTAAAAAAGAGCTCTTGCGAATTAAACGCCGAAGGCAATGAACGGTATAGCGGTGTAACGGTGTAACGAAATAGCGGTGTAACGGTGTAACGGTTTAACGGGAAGGCGGCCAAGAAATCCTGCTACTTGAACGCCGAAGGCAATGAACGGTATAGCGGTGTAACGGTGTAACGGTTTAACGGCTAGGCGGCCAAGAGCATACTCCTTGAACGCCGAAGGCATTTGAACGCCCGAAGGGCAAATTGAACGCCGAAGGCATTTGAACGCCCGAAGGGCAAATTGAACGCCGAAGGCAATTGAACCATCATTCCGGCACATTAAACCGCGCCAAGCCTTCTTGAAAGTCCCTGATATCAGCTTGTTGCGGAGGGATGACAAATTGGCCGGTCGTATCGATGTACCCGACTCCGGATTCTACGGCTACTCGGGCAATTCCGTTTTTAAAAGGCCACACTAAATCATAAATAGGGGGGATGGCAAATTCTCCGGAAGGATTGATAAAACCCCACTTGTGATCAATTTGGGCAATGGCTAGGTTTTCTGAAAAACGATATATTTGGCGAAAGCCTTCTCCATATTGCAAACCGGTCGAGTCTATCATAAAGAGTTGATTGTCAAATGATAACGCCCAGCGATGTTGACCTAGATTTAACAAATTGGAGAAGATGGGTTGGACTATCCAACGGCCTTGGGAGTTGATGGCACCAAATAGAGTATCTTTTTTTACTACGGCTGTTTGTTCATAAAAAGGTTGACCTTGGTCAAAGTATGGAGCGATAAAAGTCCGCTTTTGAAAATTGTAATACCCGACCTTGCCTTTTTTCTTAATGAGGCAAATCGGCTCATTTGTAATTTTGCCAAAGTAGATAAAATCGTATTTGGGTTTTAAGAGATAGCGACCGGATGTGTCGATAAGCCCGAATTTTTTGTTGGAAACCACCGTGGTCACGCCCATATTGAACTCAAAGCCCTCCTCATATTTTGGGGCAATAACCACTTGGCCTAGCGTGTCAATATATCCGACCTTTCCATTTTGTCTGATTTTGGCCAGACCATTCCGAAAGTTGCCGGCTTCGCTACAGTGCAAGTCAAAGGCGGATTTGCCGGAAGGCGTAATAAAAAGGGTTCGCCCTTCATCCGTAATCACTCGGGCCAGATGATGGCTAAACGGATAGGCTTCCAAGTAAGCAGCCGGAATGGCGATTTCTCCGGAAGGAGTCAGATAGCCCCATAAATAACCTTGCCGAAAAGCCGCAAGACCTTCATGAAAATCACGGACTTCGTTAAATTTTGCAGGGATGACCACTTGGCCTTTTGGATTCATAAATCCCCATATCGTATGACTTTCCGGATAGGCTTCCCGGGGGATATGACCATTCGCAACCAGCCTGTCACCACGACAACTTAAGGACAGGGAAACCGATAAAAAACAGAAAAAAATATATTGGTGTCTCATATTTCTCAGTATTCCGGTTTAACGGTGTTTCGGTGTAGTGGCTACAACTCTTGAGCATTCTTGAAAGTACAATTTCAAAATAAAGCCAATTGTGCACCCCAAAAATTCACGCAGAAAGTCCCGAAAACATCAATAAACACGGGCTTTCCTGAGCACCGAAAGTGGAGTAAAAATAGAATTTGACACCCTCCATAAAATGTGTAAACACATCAGACAAATGAAAAATGCCATCCTTATCCGAATGGCATTTTTCGTTTGCACTTGAATTAGCTAATAACTGAAGCGACAGCAGTAGCCGCATCTTGTAATGTGATTGCAGAGATTACATTTAGGCCTGAATTGTCAATAATTTCTTTGGCAATTTCG
>JALVCY010000387.1 GCA_027009605.1 Saprospiraceae bacterium | reverse complement strand
ATTCTTGGCTTGCACCAAAGCAGACTCCACTTGGAGAACCCTGAAAGAAAACCTACTTTTACCGACAAAATCAACCCATTATGGATATTAAATTTTGTGGAGCCGCCCGGGAAGTCACCGGCAGCGCACACTTGATTACCCTCAAAAACGGATTTAAGATATTATTAGATTGCGGTCTGTATCAGGGCTCTTCTAAGCACATGAAGGATTTTAACAACAACTGGCTATTTCGGCCACCCAATATAGATGTAGTGATTCTATCCCATGCTCATATTGACCATTCCGGCAGGTTGCCTAAACTGGTTAAAGACGGTTTTGAAGGGACTATTTATTCGACCCATGCCACTCGCAGTCTGTGTGCGATTATGCTATTAGATTCGGCAAAGATTCAAGAACGAGATGCCGAATACGCCAATAAATGGCGAAAACGACATGGTAAAAAGGGCAAAAAGAAGCCCTTGTACAAAACCGAACACGTAAAAAAAACAATGGATCGATTCAAAACGACCGGCTACAACCAATGGTTTTCGGTTCATCCGGATGTCGAAGTCGTTTTTAAGGATGCCGGGCATATTTTGGGGAGTGCCAGCGTTACGCTCCGTATTCGAGAAGGCAAAAAAACAACGACCATTGGCTTTACCGGTGATATTGGCCGTCCGGAAAGACCTATTTTGAGAGACCCCCAACCGATGCCTAAGGCGGATTATATCATTTCAGAATCCACCTATGGCAATCGAGTCCATGAAGAAGCGCCCGGAGAAAAAGAGAAGTTGCTCAAAATTATTAAACAGACTTGCGTCAAAAAGAAGGGCAAATTGATTATTCCCGCCTTTAGTGTGGGGCGGACTCAAGAGATTGTCTATATGCTGGATACGCTATCTTCAGCGGGGCGCTTACCTAGAATTCCGGTTTTTGTGGATAGTCCTTTGGCGGTCAATGCGACTGAAGTATTTGGGATTCACCCCGAATGTTATGATGATGACTTAAACGAGTATTTGTTAACAGACAAGGATGCCTTCGGCTTTCGCAATTTGCACTACATCCGGTCGGTAGAAGACTCAAAAGCCCTGAATACCATCAAAGGGCCGGCCATTATAATCAGTGCATCCGGAATGATGAATGCCGGCAGGGTCAAGCACCATTTGTTTAATAATATTGAAAACCCGAAGGCAACTTTTTTAATTGTCGGTTATTGCGCTGAAGGGACTCCGGGTGCCGAGTTGCGCAATGGAGTGCCGGAGATTTATTTGTTTGGAGAAATCAAAAAAGTGAAGGCCAATATCGAGATTATGGATTCTTTCTCTGCCCATGGTGACAAAGATGAGATGCTGGATTTCTTGTCTAATCAACGAAAATCCAATAAACGCCTATTCTTGGTACATGGAGACTACGATGTTCAACAATCCTTTAGAACAATGCTGCAAAAAGCCGGATTTAAGGATATTGTCATTCCAAAACTAGGGCAATCCTACACCTTGAAAACACCAAAAAAAGGAAAGTCCAAAAGGAATTAGGATGAAGTCCTTCCGCACGATATTACCCAATTTTGACGGTGAGCTAAAAATTAACCACCAAACAGGTGTCTGCTTCTTAGGTTCTTGTTTTACGGAGCATATTGGGCGCAAGCTACAAACCGCAAAATTTAATGTCTTACAAAATCCTTTCGGAATATTGTACAACCCTTTCTCCATCGGTGATGGTTTGCTGCGGATGATAGATGGACACCCTTTCGGGAAAAAAGACTTGGTAGAACGTAATGGGCTTTGGATGAGTTTTGCCCATCACAGCCGATTTTCGGGACTGGACAGAGAAAAGGTGTTGGAGCATATCAATCAGTCTTTGATACAGGCTCATCAATTTTTAGAGAAGGCGGAAGTACTATTCATTAGCTTGGGAACCGCCAAGAGTTATCGGCTAAAAAACACTCAAAAAGTAGTGGCCAATTGCCATAAGTTCCCCGCTTCTAATTTTGATTTCTTTCTCGCCACAACTGACGCAGTAGTCTCCGCCTTAACGCAGGTCATCCAAAAATTAAAAGTATTTAATCCAGGTCTTCAGATTATTTTTACGGTTAGTCCGGTACGGCATCTGAAAGATGGGTTGATAGAAAATCAGCAGAGCAAGGCCACGCTTTTGTTGGCAGTTGCCCAATTACAAAAGCAATGGGCGCATGTCCGCTACTTCCCATCTTACGAAATCATGATGGACGACCTGCGAGATTACCGCTTTTACGCATACGACCGAATACACCCCAATGAGGAGGCTATTGATTATATTTTCGACTACTTCTCCGAAGCGTATTTTACAGAAGATACCCGCCTGCTAATCAAGAAAATATTAAAAATAAATAATGCCATAAGTCATCGCCCGTTCAATAAAGAAAGCGCTGATTATCAAGACTTTGTAAAGTCAACTATTGAAAAAATATCGGAGCTCGAACAACAGAATAAATTCCTTTCTTTTGGCGAAGAAAAGCGCTTTTTGATGGGGAATTTGTGCTCTTGAGTTGGTGGGATTGCCTTGGGTATTCAATTTACCTAAGGCGTTTTAATTTCTTCATCCTGGATTTTTGCATTCTATTTGGGTTGAGAATGGTTCAGTTTATCCTTCGGACGTTCAACTGCCTTCGGCGTTCAATTTGTCCTTCGGACGTTCAATTTGTGCTTCGCACGTTCAAATGCCTTCGGCGTTCAAGGGGAACGCTCTCTTGGCTGCCTACCCGTTACACCGTTACACCGCTACACCGTTATACCGTTACACCGTTGGTTGTTGCCTTCGGCGTTCAAATTGCCCTTCGCACGTTCAATCTTTTTCGTGTTTTTCGTGTTTTTCGTGGTTTAAAAACTTGTGTCT
>JALVCY010000386.1 GCA_027009605.1 Saprospiraceae bacterium | reverse complement strand
TAAACCTACTAAGTTGTGGATATCCGTTCCGGTAATTTGAAGATTAGTAGGATGCTTGCAGTTCGGATAGTTTTCTGCAAAGTGGTCAACTTCTTCTTGACTGCTCAGTCCGGTGGGGCATTGAGCCGATAGCCAAGATGTAAGAAAGATTAAGATAAGGGTAGCCAACAGTTTCATGATGGATGTTTGGGTTAAGGAATAAATAATTTTCCGGTATGATTTTTTTGTTTTGCGTCTTCGGTTCGCAGGACAACGGTGTAGAATCCGGACGCCAAACCTTGGACGTAATAGCGCTTGTTGGAAGTGACAGTGTAGGTGCGTACAAGCTGTCCTAAGCTATTGTAAATGAGTAGCTTACGGCCTTTTTGTTCGTAGGCAGTACTGTATTGTATTCTAAAAAAATCGGAAGTAGGATTGGGGCCGATTAATAAGTCATCGTCTGTGATTTGCCAAGCTCTTAATGGAGAAACTAAGGTGCGTGTAACGGTGTCTGACTGGCATGTAAAATAACCTTGGGAAGAAAAATGATTCTGGATGGTCGTAGGCACGGTGAGATTATCCAGAAGGTCAATTTTATAAATCAATTGTGGATGGGTGTCATAGGGGTAGGAGTCATCGAAGGTACATTTGAAGATACCGTTGTCTAATTTTACTTCCGGAATATTATAGGTGTATAGCAACTTAAAAGTGGCGGGGTTGAGTTGGCTGGGCAAAGGATTGGTAATGATTTTGCTATCCCCCTTAAAGCTTAAAATGTAGGTCAGATGGTCGTCTGTGGTGATGGTATGGTTGGAGCCGGTGCCGGATGGGTAGGCATTGATATGGCAGGTTTTGGAGCTAAAGAAGTCGTAGGGGAAGTAATCATAAAACTCATTGGTGGAAACTAATTGGCTGCCTGATTTGGTGTCCAGATACGATTTAGCAGTGAGCTTGTATTTTTGGGATGAAGATGTCGTATAGTTAAAAAGCAAATAGAATCGTTTGAAGCCGTATGGGGGAATATCATCTACAATCCAAGTGGCTTCATGCCTGCTTGTATCAACGTAAGACGGGGGCGTATATTGAGAGATTTGGAGAGCCGTATCATATTCAAGCGTCATTTTTCCGGTTTCCCGAAAGGGGCCATTATTGGTGATTGTCATGGTGATAAACTGATTAGGATAGACTTGCAGAAAACCATCCACATCATGTTCTTTTTTTCGGGGCACCAAACCAAAAACAGCACTTTGATGGCGGGTGGAGTCATATACAAATTGATAAGAAGTTTGGTTGGTTGTAAGCTCCCACTCATCAAAATCAATTTGGGGTTTGATTAAGTATTCTTTTCCGTGTATTCCCTTAAAGCCAAACTCTCCTTGTCTGTTGGTGAGTGTCCAGAATCCATGGTCATTTTCGTAAGCAAAGAGGTAAGGGATTCCGTGCTCGTCGGCGTCTTGTATTTGGTTTTGATTTTCGTCATAAAAAATAGTCCCATAAAAGGAGTTTTCACAGCCAAGAGCCGGGATGCTGGAGCAACCGGTGCCATTGTCATGAATTAGTTTGTATTGGTTGGGGACGTGGATTAGGTTACAAATAAAATGACAAGTGGTCAGTTTGGGGTTGTTGGTAATCGTTAAGCTTTGGACTAGGGTGGGGTCGATTTGTGTAAGAAAGGAAATGTCTTCGAGGCGATCATTGTAGGAACAGCTAAATTGCTTTAACTCATGGAGTTGGTCAAAGCCTTCTACCTTGGAAATAGCGGGCAGCCGGCTTATTCTTAAGTCGTAGATTCCCTTTAGCTTATCAAAGCCTTTGGTGGAGACGAGTCGGGTGTTGTCACTAATATCCAAGGAATTTATGGTCTCTAAATTTTCAAATCCATCCAGATGAGTGAGTGCCGGGTTAAATTTGGCTTCGATGGAGGCCATATTTTTAATGTTTTGAAACGGAAACGTATTGTCAAAGATGGTGTTTTTCCAAAAAACGAAGCGCTTTATCGAGGTGAGCGCTTGGAGCGCACTTAAATCTTTGAGTTTGGGGTTAGAAGCGATATCAAGGCTTCTAACGCTCTGAAGGTTCTCCAAACCATGAAGATCTTCGATTTGGGTCTGACTGATGGCTAGTGTATTAAAGGTTGTAAGTGCACTCAGGCCTTCTAAATTTGTGATGTTTGAACCATGAATATGTAGAATATTGGCATTGGTGCATCCCGGATAGTTGATAGAAAAGCTGTCTATGGCTCCTTGGGTTTGTATTTCAAAATATTGGGTAGGGCATTGGGCAAAAATGAAGAGAGACAAGAGCCAGACGAAGGCAAGGGTTAGAAAAAGTTTCATTTTTAATGGTATCTAAACAGTTACAAAATACTAAAGATGAATATCAGCACGCAAGATAAGTATTTTTTTTACTACGTTCAAATTTTTAACAATGTGTTTTCTCTTAGTAGTTGATTGCTCTGTTTCCACAAAAAGGTGTTTTTCGTTCAGCCTTGGTTTATTGGGGGCGCTTATGCACCACACGTAGAGCACGAAAATAGAGAGTAAATTCGTTATGTCTAACTCAGCTCGAATCGCTAAGCGCTCTAATGAGCCAAATTGTTCGCAAAAAAACAAGCTGATGGTCGAATATCTACTTGATACCGGTTGTAATTTCAGAATCTTGGGAAAAAGATGAGTTTACTCAGAAAAGTCGAGAGTAGTGGACTGTTCTTGTGTCCACAAAATTTTATTTGGTTTGCTTCCTTATTTGTAACTGTTTAGGTACCCACTATTTTGGTTAAAAAATGCCCTTTTTGCGCCTGTTTTTGCTAAAATTTTTTCACGTAGCCCAGCTACGCTTCAAAAATTGTAGCTTCAACATCCACAAAAATGCCTA
>JALVCY010000385.1 GCA_027009605.1 Saprospiraceae bacterium | reverse complement strand
CCTTTCGGAAAATGAAGTGCGCTTCTCCCCTATTGAATTGGCGAATTATCTCAGTCAAATTTTGGCGCAAGCAATGCAAAACGGCTATCCCTTGGCGGATGTCAGCTTGGATGAGATTCAGTTGACGAAGGAGCGCCTTACGGCAAAAATCAAACTAAAAAAAGGTATTTTCTTGCGATACGGTGTCCCCAAAATCACCGGCAATGCAGATGTGAAGCCTTCTTTTGTCCAGCATTATCTACGCCTATCCGAAGGCCAAGCCTTTGATGTACGAGACATCCGTACCATCCAACAGAAATTGAGAGCATTAGACTTTCTAGCCTTGGACGGGGCGCCCCGAATCCGGTTTTTAGGCAACGAAGCCATCATCCAGCTAAAACTCAAAGAAAAAAAAGCCAATCAATTTCATTTCTTAATCGGCGTCTTACCTAACCATGAAGAGACCAAAAAGCTATTACTCGTCGGCAATGCTTTGGTGGATTTTAAAAATATGCTCGGCTATGGGGAGCGGTTTTATCTAAAATTTGACCAGACTCGACCCCAAACCCAACGCCTTCAGCTCCAATCTGACTTTCCTTATCCTTTCGGTTTGCCCTTGGGAGTGGATGCTTCCTTTGACTTGTATAAGCGAGATTCTGCCTATTTGGATGTCAATGGTCAATTGGCCGTCCGCTATTTTCTAAAGGGTCAAAACTACTTTAAAGTATTTTGGCAATCTAGCCGGTCTAACTTATTGACAATCAACAAAAACCAATTAATAACATCCGGAAAATTACCGGCCAATTTAGATTTCAAATCCAATCTTTTTGGGCTGGAATATGGCTTCTCCAAACTGGATTATCGTTTCAATCCCCGCAAAGGCTTGGATTTTCGACTAAGTATGGGCGGTGGGCTCTTGACTCATCCCCACAATCCCAAAATAACAGAAATCACCCTACCCAACGAGCCTGAATTTTCGTTTGCCGCCCAATATGATTCCTTGTATCCCAAGTCTTGGCAAATCCGCTCCCAAGCCGTCATCCATGCCTATCTCCCCTTGTTCAAACATAGCGTCCTAGCCTTTGGCAACCAAACCGGCTGGCAGCACAGCCCCACAAAAATAACCGACAACCAACTTTACAAAATTGGCGGCAACAGAATCCTAAGGGGATTTGACGAAGAATCTGTTTTGGCTTCGTTCTACAATGTCTCCACCATCGAATACCGGCTTTTGGTGGGGGCGACTTCCTACCTGTATGCCTTCGGCGATTACGGGCTGACGGCTTCGCCCCAAGTACCGGAATCTACCGGATTCAGCCCCCAAACCTACTTAGGCCTAGGCGCCGGCTTGAGCTTCCAAACCAAAGCCGGTGTCTTTCGCATCAGCTATGCCTTGGGAAAACAAAATAGTAACCCGCTCGATACGCGTTCGGCTAAAATTCATTTGGGGTATCAGAGTGTTTTTTAATTTGTGCTTTGCACGTTCAATTTGCCCTGCGGGCGTTCAATTTGTGCTTCGCACGTTCAATTTGCCCTTCGGGCGTTCAAGGGGGCTGTTCTCCTGGCTGCCTAGCCGTTAAGTTCAAGGAGCAAGATTTCTTTCTTGCCTTCCCGTTACACCGTTATACCGTTACACCGTTATACCGTTGGGTTTACACCGAAAAGTCGAGTGCAGTGGTTTGTTCTTATACCCACAAAATTTTATTCTGTTTTCGCTTTTGTTTTAACCCACTAAATCTCCCTTCGCAAGGGAGACTTGTGGTAAACAGAATAAAATTTTGTTCATCGCTTTAATTCCTAGCTAAGTGGACTTTTCGGAGCGGACTCACCGTTACACCGTTACACCGTTATACCGTTATACCGTTACACCGTTATACCGTTACACCGTTATACCGTTGCACCGTTACACCGTTATACCGTTATACCGTTATTGCGATATTCTAGTAAAACGGAAGTAATATCGTTGTTGATGGTCAATGACTTCCAAGGTATAGATACCCGAGGCCAAATGACCTAGTTGGATAATCTCTTCTGCTTCTATTTTACCTGTTTTTCGATACACCACTCTGTTGAGTTCGTCACGGACTGCCAAGCTCGAAATATTAGGCGCCAAATTGGAGATATGCAGGGTTTGGTTAGCCGGATTTGGATAGAGCAGGATTTTTTGCGCAAGCAAGTCGTCCGTACCCACCGGAGTCGAAACCACAAATATTTGAAGCAAGCTATCACAACCAAACTCTTCCGAGACTATAGTCCTAATAAAAGTGGTATCTCCTTGAATAAGCACACCGGAAACAACGTCCCCAATCTCGGATTCAATAAAAGTACTGTCCGAACTGAGCCCCGTTACATTCCAATAAAAAATCACACTATCACATCCGGTGGTCAAACTGATAATTGTATCAAGTGGATACAGACCGGGCTGGGTAACCACCATTTGATAGCCCACTAAGCTGTCTCCTTCGCAAAGGAAGGATTGATCATACTTTTTGATTAAAGGTCTAAACGTAAAGCTTTTGTGTACAATAACACTGTCATATCCACAACCATTTTGCAAGGTGTCGGTATAAAATCCCGTCGAGGTAATGACAAGATGTCCCCATTGAACTGTATCGCCCGGACAATGCAATTCATTGGTTTGATAATCGACCAACAATTCGGAATGAACTTGGAGTACCCTGATGATGCTATCACAGCCATTGACGGAAAGGAGCGTATCAATATAATAAACACCGGGAGCCGCATAATAATTCCCTTCAAACAAGATGCTATCTGACGGTTCACAATCAAAGGAGATTTCTTGTACTTCTTCACTAGGCTGATCGGTCAATTCTATCTTGCGAAGTTTCCAAGAGCAGGGCGTATTTTGCGCAAGCGTATCATAGTAAATGCCCGGACTCGTATAATACTTTCCATTGTAATAAAATTGGCTGCCATTACACACAAAAAATGTCTTATTAGGAGTAGCATAGGTATTGATAATGTTCGTATCCAACTTAATGGTACCAATCAGATGGCTACACAGCTGGGCGGAAATCGTATCATAGTAGAAACCGGGACTTGTATAATATTTTCCATGAATCAAAATGCTGTCGCCACTGCAGATATGTTCGTCCACTTCCGCAAAAATGGAATCTTTTTTCTCGTAGATTATAAAATGCCCCAAGGTATCGCAGTCTCCATTAGCGGTAAGATTCACATAAAAACTACCCGGTTCGGAGAATTGATGATTCCGATATTCGAAGGTAGCACCCGGTTCCAAACAATAGTTTATCGTCGTATCATGAGCATAATAGGTATTGACAAAATAAAGCGAATCCGGCTCACATGGATGATAAACCAATTGCCCGTAATTGCCGGCTTGGGACGTAGGAAAATCCGAATCCCCAACACAATATTCGCCACCAATCTGATAATTCACACCGGCAGTATCAAGCAATGCCGTAGAAGTCCGTTGAATTCCGGAATGTTTGGTCACAAAGTACAGAGATTTCTCACGCTCATTATAAACTACTTGGCGGAAACCGCGCTTCCACGCATAAGTATTAAAATACCAATGGTTAAAGAATTCTTCATTCCATTCTTTCGGAAAGACATCGGACACATCATGCCAAGTATGATAACCATCCCGAAACAAATAAATCTGGAACGGTAGGTCTTCCAGCCCAAAGTCTAGGTGTTCTGACTTATAGATACAAAAAAGATTGTCACCTGCTTGCTCAAAAAAATATTTTCCGAATGGTAAAAAATAATTTTGCTTGATTTCAAATGAATCAACCGGATTGCCGGTTGGGAGATCATACTTATACAATTTGGTTCCCTTCATCAGATGCAACTTATTATTCAGGATGTAGAAATCTCCATCATCTATGTGCGTAAAACTTTGTCCGTAATCATTAGAATAATAGTTCTGGTGGTCGATCGTCACAAATAATGCGCTGTCCTTAGCATAAAACTTTTTGATAAGCCCATTATAAGGGATGGAGAGATTCGTCCACGTCGCTCCGTCATCTTCCGAGACAGACAATAGCTGACCATATAAGTAGATTCTTTGGCCATCCGTTTTGACTCCTTTTAAATACTGGTCGGAAAAATTTGAATTAACAACTTCCCATTGGTGAGTGTCCAGGTTAAATTTAGAAAGAATATTGTTTTCTAACTTAAAGGCCACATGATTGTCAAAATATACATTGGGCTCTGTGAGAAAGGTCTGCTGACTCGGCAAAAAAGTGCCATTGCACTGTTTTTGGTAAAGCAGGCCATGATTATCAATGGCATAAAGCGTATCCATAAAGGTAAAAATACGAGCCGTTTTATTTGCGGAGATACCGGTATTTTCCAGTATTTCCCAGTTGAGACCACCATCCAAAGACCGATAAAAATGGTTTTTGTTATTTCCTACGGCAAGGGCTAAATCTCCAAAAGCATAGAATTTTTTGTATCCTAAATCGGTCGAATCTAAAATAGGAAAAGGCACAAAATCCTTAAAATTTTTGCTCAAATAATATCCTTGTTGAGTCCGAATAATATGAAGATTCCCACGTGTCTTATAAGAGAGAATATTACTTATTGTCAGGCTATCTGCTGTCCATGAATCCCCTAGGTTATGCGTAACCCATGTCCGTCCATCGGTATTCAATAGAAAGATAGACGAATCTATCATAGCTTCCCAGGTAGGAATGCCCACGTTGGGCAAGGGCTTCGTAAGAGTAACCACCGAACCGGTATCAGGCATAAATTTTAGACTATCTAAGCCAATAGCTACGTAATAACCGTTTAAATGCCCCGTTGGATAAAAATTAGAAAAATGAGAAGTATCCACAAGGCCGTTCGTGTGTATAATCAAATCAGAACTTAAATCTATTGTAGTGGGTTCTGAATTGTCCGAATAAACAATTCTTTCACCTGAAATATATGCAAGAATCGTGTTGTCATTAAAAATTTTGACGTCCGCAGTGTGGACATACTCCGTGGCTCCATTTTTAGCACCTTGGTATCCGGGTATCGAAATACCATAGGGTGCAACCATTGTATACAAGTATCTTCCTACAAGATAAAGATCAGGGTCAATAAAAGCAACACTTTTAGGGGGAGTCCGATAAACACAAATCGAATCTTTGACACCCCAATAGGAGGCATCAAGGTGATGAAATAAACTGGGCGTCCAGGTCTCGCCCATATCGTCGCTGTAGAAGGTCTCATCAACGGTTCGAGCCACTAATTTCCCATTTTGTATCGTAATATTCTGTGGGACGGTGGGAATAACCATCCGTTGCCATTTAAAAATGTCCTGCGCATAGCTCCATTGAGTCCATAAGATGGCGATAAGTAATAGTAAATGACGCTTTTCTTTCATGGTAATACAATTTAGATTACGGTCTCCTAAGCCAATAATGTCCGGCTTCAGACCATTTTAAATACAAATCTGTAGGATAGGTAGGCAAGTTTCCAAAGTTTAAAACTTTTGGAAAGTATAGAGAAAACGGACTCATCACATTCCGTCAAGCCAAGATAAGCCAAGCGAGGAACACAAAGCTAAGAAAAATCTCAGAAAAAAGTTATTTTTGCAGAAAAAAACGATGAAGCCCACCGTGGACGACGACATACAATTGCAAAAATTTTGTGGGAAAGGCGGTTGGACTTATGCGCCCATCAAAGAGATTCGCCAGAATCCCCAAAATCCATTTGGATGGGTCACCGTTAGCGGATTCATTGATGACTACGAGTTAAAACAAATCAAATTGATGCCCATGGGCGAAGGTCAATTATTTTTGCCGGTCAAGGCGTCCATTCGTCAAGCCATCCGGAAGCAGGCCGGAGATTTTGTCCGGGTGGTGTTGTATTTAGACAATGGGAAGGTGGAGATTCCGGCGGATATTTTGGCCTGCTTTCAAGAAGAACCGACTCAAGTATTGGCCAATTTTTACCAATTGCCTAAAAGCAAGCAAAAATCCTATTTAGATTGGATAGCTTCCGCAAAAACAGAAACGACCAAAGCCAAACGCATAGCAGAAATGTTGGCTTCACTTTAATGCCTTTAATGGCCTTGCAACTTTAGTTGCAAGATGTAGCAAAGAACGAAGCGAATTTGCGCCACAGGCAACTGAAAGAAAAAACTTTAGTCAAGCCTAAAAAGCAGAATTTCGGGATCTGTCTTTGCCTTCACAAACTTTTGTTTGGTTTTCTTCTTTATGGTTAAGCCACTAAATTTCCCTTAGAAGGGAAGGTCCACGCCAGTGGGGAAAGTCTGCCGTAGGCTTACCGATTTCTTTACTTGGCTTGACTATCAGGCTTTTGTGTGCAGGTTGAAACCCTGCACATTGGGACGATGCGGCCTGAAAGGCCTGTCAAGCGATTCTTTTTTTTATTTTGCTGATAAGGTCAGCACCAGCGGGGATGTTGGCCGTTTTCCGCAAGGCTTGTATTTTTATCGTTTGGAAGTGGATGGGGTTATTTTGGATGTGGGGCGAGTGTTGATTGGGGAGTGATTCAGTTTGGTTGAGCACTGTACGACATGGTATGGCGTGTTTTTGGCGATAGTGGTTGTGTTTGGTCGTAGATTTCCAAAATCTGATGTAATTGGCTTTTTTTCTTGTTTTTGTCATGATACTTGGTCTTTTTTTGCCGCAAGTTTAACAGTTTTTGCTATTTTTACTGCGTGGCATGAGACACACTTAATTGAACAGTCTCACAGCAGACCCAATATATCGAACAACCCAAATATGAGTTTACTCCGAAAAGTCGAGAGTAGTGGTTTGCTCTTGAGTCCACAAAATTTTATTTGGTTTCTTTATAAAAACCCTTCCACAGGTTTCCCTTTTGTAAAAGGAAACCGTATGGTAACCAAATAAAATTTTGTTCATCGCTTTAACTTCTGGCAGAGTGGACTGTTCTTGAGTCCACAAAATTTTATTTGGATTCTTTATGGTAACTAGTGCGACTGAGACAAGGTGTCGCCCCGCCGGGGCTTCCTGTATCGTGCGATATTGTCTGTTACAAAGGTGTCGCCCCTACGGGGCTGACAATAGAGAAAATAGCCGGAATACATAAGCCTGAGCCCCATCGGGGCGACATCTTTGTAAAGACTAAAATAGTAGAAATATAGCTCCGTAGGAGCGACACCACGCTGCACTATGCAATGTAGCCAAATAAAATTTTGTTCCGTGCTTTAATTTCTGGCAGAATGAACTTTTCGGAGCAAACTCAAATATTAAACCAGTAATCTTTCCTTTTTTACCCAAGCATGAATAATCCGTTTCTCTAACTCATTAGCAGCACGATTATAATTCCCTTTCACTTGCACAATTCGGTTGTACAGTAGCTCAATAGTAACCATTCTATGCCCTTTATCGTTTCTCAATGACCAAATTGAAGTGTTACCTGTCGCACAGCGTGCAGTATAACCAGCAACACAATGATGAAGCATTTGTCCTTCGGTGGTCAGAGCTTTACTTGATTTTAGTTGGATGATTTGATAGGTTTTGTTATTATATTCGTAGTAAAAATCCTTTTTGTTCACCCCTTTCCAATTGGTGTAAACTCTTATTTGGTTTATCCATTCTCTTCTTCTTTCCAATTCTAATGCTGTGTAATACTCGTCTGCACGTCTTGCAATGGAGTTCAAAGTTGTTGATTTTAGAGAAAAACCTTCAATATCTTGATAGCCATGGCTAATATATCCCAAAATTCTTCTTTGTTGATCATCATCTAGTATGCTAAAATTCCATTGTTTTAACTTGGCAGTCAATTGTTGAAAAGCATCTAGATGTCTTTTTGTTGTACCCATTCTAAATCTATGTCTGCTAAGTAGTCCTTTGATATTTTCGTCGGAGATGATGGCTTCGCTTGCGCAAAAACTATGTAACTCTTCTAGTGTACCGTGAACATTGACATTATGAAAGATGTGCGCCATTTTCTTGGTAAAGAAGATGGTCGTTGGATTATAGTTTCGGATATTATTACCTTTTGCTAAATAATCAAAGACATCTGCTTCATATTTATGTAGATTTTTGATCAAGTAGGGCGATAGATAGTCCAATTGACTAATAATTTCCGTAGCATCTCTTTCCGCAATATTTCTATTCCAAAAACTTAACCAAGCATTTAATGATGTTTCGCTATTCAATCTAAAAATGGACTTTTTACGTTCTAATAGTGGAATCGTGAACTCAAAGAAACTATCAAATACCGAATTATCTTGCCAATTTAAATACCAAACAGGCAATAGATTAACACGTGATTTACCTTGATAAAAAGCATCGATTCTTTCCAATTGCTTGAAAAAGGAAAGTTGGTCTTCAGAGAACGTAAGGTCTTGATAAATATAGTTATTATTTAATTGGCCTATGGCTTTAAGAATCAAGTCCATACGTTTATCAGTCAAAAATTCATAGTCTAATGATGTGATGACAGATTGAGCAAGATCAAATCTAATTTGGCCAAAATTATTTAGTTTGGTGATTAGTTCGACTCCATTCTTGGTTTTATGAAGAATTCGGTTCAAAAAGGTTATAGTTGTGTTTTCTTTTTTGCTAGGAATATAACGGGCGTTTTGCCAAGCTTCAAAAGTGGTTTCAGTATGTCCAGCGGCCTTGATTGCTGCGTACCAATACATGTCTTCTAACTTGTCTAATTTATGCGGTAAACTGCTGTGAAATATTCGAGCCATTTTTGTGGTGAAATACAATCTAGATTTATCGTAATATCTAATATTTTTGCCTGCAGCTAAATGGTCCAATACACCCGTCGATTCTGAATAGGGATTTTGGGTGAGTTGGTCAATATGTAGAAGGAATGAAATAGGCAGATAATCAATGGCTTTTAATAAATCTATTTTGGTCAGATTTCTATGATAAAAGGCAAGCCAAGCTTCAAGACAACTAATAGAAAATACTGCATCTAAACCATTGACAATCAGCTTATTTTGAATTTTTGGCAATAATTTTTTCGCAAGAAATTGGACAATAAAATCATCATTAATCTGTGCCCAAAAATTAAACCATTCCAACGAAGCATCATTGTTCAGATTTAATTTATCTATGGCTAAAAAATTATTGGTAAAAATAAACAGGTTGATTTCATTGGAATTTCTTAGAAAAACATTTAGGATGATCAAAAATTGACGACTTGATTCAATATTTCCGTATTCCATGATGATTTCAAAAAATGTAAACGTTTCCCTGTCCATTTTATGAATCTTATGAACTATTTTTGGCTCAATGAAAGATTGATATTTCTGGTAGAAATTTATTTTTCTGGTAACAGCATGATTAAGTGTGTGCATATCGGTAGCGATTAATGCCCAGGTTGGAGAGTCAATGTGTAGTTGGGGATATTTGCGTTGAATGCGCCGATTCAGCATAAGGATTTTTTGGTAAAAACTATTTGGTTTTAGGACAGAAATCGGACTATTTTCAATCAAATCCTGTTGATGAAATTCCAGTAAATCATGAAGCCATTTTGCAGAGTGTAGGAGTGGAATACGTGTATCCAAGACCATCAATGACAGTTCACTGAGAAATGTAATTTTTTCTTCGTTATGTGCTAGATTCAAGTCTTTGACTACCGTTAGGTAGTCGTCAACAATGTCGTTTGAAGAAGTTATTACGTTTTTACCATTAGAAAGAGCCCGCAAATAGGCACTCAACGATTTTCTTGAATCTAATTTGACATTGCTGATAGCTGTAAAAGCTTTCATAACAATACTATTTAGTGGTGCATTAATTCAATGCTCCAAAAAGTATCGTTTGCCTTGTTTGAATAGATTTTTCATTTGAATGGTTTTTGAGTATTCAGGGACTATACAAAAATTTTGGGGGAATAGTTCCATCACTTTTAAAAATGTAGCTCGTAGCTGTACCATATCTTTCTAATTCTGTCGCATAGTAGCAATGGACTAGGCAAAATGGGAGAATAAAGGCCAAGATCTGCCTTACTAGTTGATAGCTTCTTCCTAGCAAAAAAACATAACAAAAGTGATAAAAGTTTGTAACTTTTTGTTTGTATCTTGCTATCCAATTTACCGTGATTCTTCACTTCCCAATCCCGCATTGTTCCTTTTGTTTTGGATTTTTCCTTCGAGGGGCTTAGCAATCGGGTTTTTCCTTTTGTTTGGCTTTTTCTTTGGTGGGCTTGGCGGTCGGTAGTAGCCAAATTTATTTGGCTATGTAGCAAAGAGCGGAGCGAGTTTGCGCCACGGGCAGTTGGGAGTAGTGGTTGGCTCTTGGCAACTTACCGTGATTCTTCGCTTACCTATCTCGCATTTTTTCTTTTGTTTTGGATTTTTCCTTCGAGGTAAGTTGATTTTGTATCGGCTGCTTTAGCTGCCAAGATTGCCGATACTTAGGCACCACCGGAGCTTGGCGACTGAAGTCGCCGCTACAGTAACCAATCAAAATTTTATTCATCACCTTAAATTCTTGGTTAAGTGGACTTTTCGCAGCAGGCTCACTT
>JALVCY010000384.1 GCA_027009605.1 Saprospiraceae bacterium | reverse complement strand
TTCGCTAAAAACCAAGCAACCAAAAAGCCCAAAGCGCCAATGGCCAAACTAGGCAAAATAGTCAATAGATGCTCTAGCTCTTCTAAGAAGCTTTGCTTTATGTTTTCTATCAGATTGGACATAATTATTGGGTTCAATTGGCTTGAATGTTTATTCCCGTCAATGGTAAAAGATTATTGTAACTGTTTAGATACCCACTATTTTGGTCAAAAAATGCCCTTTTTGCCTTAAAATAGGAGCACCTAAACAGTTACAGATTATTTTAACAAATCCGGTCTTCTTTTTTTGGTTCGTTGAAAAGCCTGCTCTTCCCGCCATTCATCAATTTTTTTGTGGTGGCCGCTGAGTAGAATGTCCGGGACTTTCCAGCCGTTGAATTCTACCGGACGGGTATAAACCGGAGCAGACAACATGCCGTCCTGAAACGAGTCAGTCAAAGCCGATGTCTCGTCACCAATGACCCCGGGCAATATCCGCCCAATGGCATCGACCAAAACTGCAGCCGCTAATTCGCCCCCGGACAATACATAGTCTCCGATGGAAATTTCCCGCGTCACATAATGCTCCCGAATCCGCTCGTCTATCCCCTTAAAGTGGCCGGCAATAATCACAATATTTTTTAGCAAGGACAATCCATTGACTGTCGGTTGATCCAATACTTTGGCGTCCGGAGTCATAAAAATAATCTCGTCATAGTCTCTTTTTTGCCGCAAGGCGTCCAAGCAAGCCGCCATGGGCTCAATCATCAAAACCATGCCCGCACCGCCCCCGTAAGGGTAGTCATCGACTTGCCGATATTTGCCCAAACCGTACTCGTGTAAGTCATGCACTTCGACTTCTAAAAGCCCTTTCTTTTGCGCACGTTTGATGATGGACTCGCTAAATGGCCCTTTCAACAAGGCCGGAACAACGGAAATAATATCAATATGCATGCGCTACCGGATTTAAAATCTTAAAAATCAGTTCTTCCAATAATTCACCGGGACCGGTGGAGGCATTGTCCAAGCCTTTGGCCTTCAAATCGTATTCACGCAACAAAGCCATGGAGCGATGGACTTCCGCCAACGGAAAAGCTTGCATGGCACGACGATAATTTTTGACATGAAACTGAAACCGGATGCCCAACGCTTTGGCCAATTCGGCATCCGACTTGGACTGATTCTTATGTGCCACATAAACCTTAGAAAAATAACCATACAAACTGGCCAAAATCAAAACCAAAGGCTGCTTATGAATATTTCCGGCCAAATTAAAGGCTATTTTCATCGCCTTTTCCTTATTCCTTGCGGACAAAGCGTCTTGGAGCTCAAAGACATTGTAGGTCTTGCTGATGCCGATATATTTTTCGACAGTGGCATTATCTATTTTTTGACCTTGCGGAATGTTTAGGTGGATTTTTTCCAGTTCATTGACAATTTTGGAAAGGTCGTTGCCTAAATATTCGGCTAAGAGTGTAGCTGTTTGTGGATTGATGTCTCTTTTTTTGGACTTTAAATAATCCAGAATCCAAGCCGGCAGTTTATTGTCATAAACCTTTTTGGATTCAAATACGACACCCACTTTTTCGATGGCTTTCAGACCCGCACCAAATTTTTTGTACTTATGAGCAATGACAAAGATGGTCGAAGGATTGGGGTTGGCCCAATAGGCTTTCAAATCCTTAAACCCTTTAAAATCCGCTGCTTCCTTGACGATAACCACCCGCCGTTCGGCCATAGCCGGATATTGCATCAAGTAGGATTTTAGGCGGGGCAAGTCAATGTCTTTGCCATAAATGATGTCTTGATTAAAGGCTTTTTCGTGTTCTTCTAAGGCATTTTGCTCGATGGCTTCGGTGAGCTTATTGATAAAAAATGGTTCTTCTCCATGAAACAAATAAATGGGCGCCCATTTTTTTTGCTTAATATCTTTTAGTATTTGTTGATAGGTCATTTCTTTTTTTTGTGGGTCTGTGAATGCTCAGGGCACGGATGGATTTACGGGGCTAGTCGAACGATTTTCCAAACATTCTCTTCCAAGCGATACTCGAAACGATCATGCAGCCGATTTTCGCCGCCCTGCCAAAATTCGATGATTTCGGGCACAATCCGGTAGCCACCCCAGTGATCGGGAATGGGCACTTGTCGATTTTTGAATTTGCGCTTCATCTCTGCCAACTTTATTTCCAAAATACTACGAGATGATATAACATGGCTTTGCCGGGACACCCAAGCCCCCAATTGACTTCCCTTTGGACGGCTTAGAAAATATTTGAGCGAAGCGGCGGCAGATATTTTTTCGGCTTTGCCGATGATTTTCACTTGGCGCTCCAGCGTAATCCAGGGGAATAAGGCCGATACATTGGGATTCTGTTGGATGTCTTTGGATTTTTTACTTTCGTAATTGGTAAAAAAGACAAATCCCTTTTTGTCAAAAATCTTTAGCAAGACCGTCCGCAAACTAGGCACGCCTTCCGGCGAAACAGTGGCCAAACTAAACGCATTGGGCTCCGCTATCTCCGCTTCCATGGCTTGCTTAAACCAACTTTCAAATTGGTCTATCGGATGAGCGGCCAAATCGGCTCGTTTGAGCCCGCCTTTGGTGTAGTTTTCTCTAAAATCTGTTAAGTCCATGCGAGATGACGGTTTAGCGGTTTAGCGGTGTGACGGTTTAGCGATTTCCCATCCTTAAACGGGTTCTAGGAGAATGAATCAGATTCTCCAACAAAAACCTACTTATCCTAGAACATCATCACAGAAAAGCCAAAAACTTAAATAAGTCCAAGACCTTATGTCAAAACCGGAGTCCCAAGAAGTTAAGCCTGCGCCGTAGGCGTATTGAAGTTCATAGGTGGCAAATTGGAGTTACCGGCTTCTTTAATAG
>JALVCY010000383.1 GCA_027009605.1 Saprospiraceae bacterium | reverse complement strand
ATTTGGAGAGTAAATTGAGAATGGTGGATTTGCCCACATTGGTGTATCCGACCAGCGAAACCCGAATCAATTGCCCCCGGTTTTTACGACGGGTTTTATTTTGTTTGTCAATGGTTTGCAGATCTTTTTTTAGGGCTGCGATTTTGTCCCGGACAATACGTCTATCCGTTTCGATTTCTTTCTCCCCGGGCCCGCGCATCCCAATCCCCCCTTTTTGACGCTCCAAGTGAGTCCACATTCCGCGCAAGCGGGGCAGCAAGTACTGCATTTGCGCCAGCTCCACTTGCGTTTTTGCTTGAGCTGTCTGCGCCCTTTCGGCAAAAATATCCAAAATCAAGGAGCTCCTATCCAAGATTTTCACTTTTAGGACGGCTTCGATATTCCGGACTTGTTTTCCCGAAAGGTCATCGTCGAAAAGAGCCAAGGTCACTTCTTCATGCTGTTCGATGTAGTCCGCTACTTCTTCTAGCTTTCCCTTGCGGATAAAAGTTCTGGAATCCGGATGCTTCATTTTTTGAGTAAAACGCTTGATGGTCTTTGCCCCGGCAGTCAGTGCCAAAAACTCCAGTTCGTCCAAATACTCCCCTACTTGCTCTTCGGTCTGCCCATCCAATATGGCACCAATCAATACCGCATACTCCGTCCCTTTGATGAGTTGATGCTCTTTTTCACCGAGATTCCAATCTTCGGCCTTCCTACCTTTTCGATTTCGTTTCATTCTGATTTGCTTACGTAAGGCACAATGCCTAAAAATGCGCTATTTTCCACAAGAACAACAAAAATAGTTATTATCTTGCCCAAAATTTGTTTTTTTTTGATAAAACAGGTTCTACGGCCGATATTCAGCCCTAAATGAGTGCTGGTCTTGCATTTTGAAAAAAACTTGCGCAAATTAACCTAAACTTTCAGCAGCCCGATGGATTTTAGCATTTTTTTGCAAAACCATTGGGCTTACGCCAAAACTTAAGTGAACAAACTTAATGGAAGCTTAACAGCACAACATGCACTTGTTTTACGTAATAAAAACAACTAATTTGAAGTTATAAATCGAGACTTTACTCGCTTTAGAGCAAAATTTGAAAAGCAAAATAATGGAAAGACGGAAATTCAACAAAATTTTATTCGGAGCACCGTTGTTATTATCCACCCCCCCGAATCTTGCTAAAGTGGGTGGCCCTTATGGCATCAAAATCAAAAAGCCCCCGCGCCTTCAGAAAGGAGACAAAGTCGGCTTGATTGCTCCGGCAAGCCCGGCCTCTGCCGAAAAATTTGAAAAAGCCATTTTCAACCTTGAAAAATTAGGCTTAAACGTATCGGTCGGCACTTATGCACATAACAAAATCGGCTATTTGGCCGGCGAAGACGACAAAAGGCTTTCGGACTTGCACCGGATGTACGAAGAAGACAGTATCAAAGCCATTTGGAGTGTCCGCGGCGGATACGGTACCACTCGAATCATCAAGCAATTGAACTATAAAATGATACGCAAACATCCCAAAATTTTGATTGGGTACAGCGACATTACGGCTTTATCCAATGCCATTTTTGCGCGTAGCGGAGTGGTTGGATTTCACGGGCCGTTGGGTTCTTCCGATTTCACTGCTTACAATATGGACTATCTCCAAAAAGTTCTTTTTGAAGGTCATGTCAAATTGACCGTCGAAATTGGTTATGCCAATAGAGAACAAACGTCAGATGCTTACCGGCAGCGAGTGATTACACCGGGCAAGATGCGCGGTCGATTGGCCGGCGGCAATCTTTCCTTGTTGAGTGCGATGGCCGGCACCGGCCTGCTACCGGATTTTAAGGATAAAATTATCTTCATCGAAGACATCGGCGAAAAACCCTATCGCATTGACCGGATGTTGACCCAATTATTGACCTCAACGAATATCCACAAAGCGTCCGGAATACTCTTGGGTGTTTTTGAAGACTGCGAGACGGATGATACCGAAAATTCATGGACGTTAGAAGAAGTCCTTCGAGACCGGTTGGGTAAGATGGGAATTCCTGTTTTTTATGGATTCCCCGTGGGACATATCAAGGATCAAGCGACCTTGCCGATAGGCATTCATGCCTCCTTTGATACGACTTCCAGAAAATTAATTTATCTTGAATCGCCGGTCAGCTAATGAATTTAATCGCTCATCGGGTTGACTTAATCCTTGCCCAAACCTTTGCGATATCGAAAGGCAAGCGGGATAGCCAACCGTCCTTAATTGTTGAACTTCAGCAGGATGGGCATTCCGGTTTTGGGGAAGCACCGGCCATCTTTTATTATGGGGTGACGGTCGATAGTCTTGCCGATGAAGCCATGCAGGTCAGAGACTTCCTTGCGGAAAAAGAAATGACGACTCCCGAAGCACTTTGGGAGACGCTTGCGCAATTAAAAATCCACCCTTTTCTGCAAAGTGCTCTGGATGAAGCAGCCTATGACCTATATGGTAAAATCCACCAAATACCCACTTGGCAATACATCGGCGGTACAAACACCCATCTTCCCATTACCAATTATACGCTTGGATTATCCACCCAAGATGTGCTCATCCAAAATATAAAAGACCACCCTTGGCCGGCCTATAAAATAAAATTAGGTGCCGATAACGCATTGGAAACCATTAAGTTAGTCCGCAAATACACATCGGCAGCGCTACGCGTAGATGCCAATGCCGCTTGGACGGTCGAGCAATGCCTGGAGCTTGCGCCAAAATTAAAATCACTAGGTGTGGACTTTATCGAACAGCCTTTAGCCGTCGAAGATACGGCCGGTCAAAAACAATTATATATCGAATCTCCCCTACCCATTTTCGCCGATGAAAGCTGCCAAACCGAAGAAGATGTAGCCAAAGCCGCCGGCCTCTTTCACGGTGTCAATATCAAACTCCCAAAATGCGGGGGCATCACTCCCGCACGCCGGATGATTGCCGAAGCCCGCCAACTCCATCTCCAAGTCATGGTGGGATGCATGGTCGAATCGTCTATCGGAATCAGTGCCATCGCCCAACTCCTCCCCTTCTTAGATATTGCCGATTTGGATGGTGCCCTACTCCTAAAACAGGATCCGGCCTACGGAGTGACCATTGTTGACGGTAGGGTTCAATTTTCCGGATTTGGGAATGGGTGTGGGTTTCGGTATTTGTAGAGGGAAATAGCTATTTGGGATATTTTTTTGTAGAGAACCAATTTAAATTTATATGGAATGAAATTCTCAAAATCTGAAATTAGGACGATTTTTTTCGTGTTGGTAGGCTTATTGGCCATTTTCTATCTGTACAGAAAAAATGAATTTAGATATAGGCTGATATACCGTTTTGATGATTATGTAATCTACTTTTTAAATAAAAATACACGCTATGACAATCTCAAAAATAGTAAAAAATTAGAAGATTTGGTTGAACAGATTATTCTTGATGAACGATATGATCCTGCTAGCGCCACACTGAAACCGACCAACTTAAGAATTGACTTTTATAAGGAAGAAAATCGGACAACCGGAGAGTTATTGGGCAATGATTACATAAAACCATACTTAACCATAGTCAACAAAATTAGCAACAATAATGAGGTAATCTCCAATACCTATTGGTATGACAAAAAAAAGCATATAGATACTTTCTTATTCTCAAGAAATTACTCTTTGGCGAATAAACTCCCACCCCAAAAATTCGACTTTAAAGATGGCAGTAGTTATTCTATTAATGATAACGTAGTTAGTTTAACGATACAAACAGATAGGCAACATTCCTGTATGTCAATTAGTAAGAGGGTGAAGTTCTATTTCCTGAAGGGGCGAAAGACTTTTGAAAAATACGATAAAATCAAAATTGAGTTGGAAGGGGGCCTGGAAAATCAATCATTCATCTTAGAAAAAATCGATTCAAGAAGTTATGTTGTTTCTTCCGTTGATTGGTCAATTGCTTGCCATGATACTTTTAGGATAGAAAGCCCGGCAAACGGGTATCGTTAAGCTCGGAGCACAGCGTAGTGCCGATAGGAGAAATCGACTGGTGATCCCAAAAAGGAGAACGGGTGGTTTACCCATTCCCAATGGCTTCTAAATGCTAGGCATAGCGAGTCCCGTTGGAATTTGCAACGCAGAGAAAGGCGAAATTTGAAGACCATTTGGGCGTAAACTTGTTTTGGGGCAAGCCCCTTCAAATTTTGTCTTAATCAAGGCAGCCAAATGGAGGCGGGGCAGGCTATGTCGATTTAGCCAATCCCATAACAACATCAAAACACAAAAAATGAATCCAAAACGAAGGATTTCTGTCTAAAAATAGGAGCACATAACCAGTTACCCGTTATCTTTGTGTATAAACCCAAATACAATGACATTAAAAGATTTTTTTGAGATGCTTGGCCAAATGCCAAGAATAGTGATGAGTTATTTTTTACTAATCCCTTTGACGGCGTTATTGGCTTGGATAATGGGACGGGGAGAAGGCCATTTGACGCCTTGGAAGTATCTCTATTCTTTTTTGGTCTTTTTGATCTGTATTCCCGGTGTTTTGTCGGTAACCTTGGACATTTACTTTTTCTTATTTGAAAGGCGTTCGATTATGGATGCCAATATTTACACCCAAATTTTGCCGATTTTGTCCATGGCCGTCACGCTGCTACTCATCCGTCAGAATGTATCTTTTGATGACGTCCCCGGATTTGGGAAAATTGGGGGGTTGATTACCTTAATTTCGATTGTCTTAATCTTCATGTGGTTGCTGGACAAAACCAGAATTTATGTCATCTCGTACATGCCTATCCAAACGGCGTTGTTGTTATTTGCCGGCCTTTTCCTAGCGGCTCGCTGGGGGACTAAACGGTTGTTTTCCTAAATAAAGGTCTTGTCCCGCCCAACTGTAGGGATTAGTTCCAATTGGTATCACAGGCCACCAAAGCAACCCCGGTTATCACATATCACTATCTAAAAATAAAACTTTCGGAATGGTATAGACTCACCAATCCTTGGGGCTCGATGCTTCAGTTTAGCTTTTCAATCGTTTTGATAGCCAATTCTTCTTTTTGTTCTTCGGAGATAGGAGCCGGAGCATCAATCATCATATCCCGTCCTTGATTATTTTTTGGAAACGCAATAAAATCCCGAATAGAAGCTGAGCCATTCATCACCGCCGCTAGACGGTCGAAGCCAAAAGCGATGCCCCCATGCGGCGGTGCACCATACTCAAAAGCCCCCATTAGAAAACCAAACTGTGCTTCCGCTTCTTCATCCGTAAAGCCAAGCAATTTAAAATTGCGTTCTTGTAAGGCTCTATCATGAATTCTAATAGAGCCACCACCAATTTCGGAGCCATTCAAAACTAAGTCATAAGCATCGGCACGGATGGCACCCAATACCTTTTTGTCGGAAGACTCCATCTTGGGTATATCTTCTTTTTTGGGAGATGTAAACGGGTGGTGCATGGCATGATATCGACCGGATTCTTCATCCCATTCGAGCAATGGAAAATCAACGACCCAAAGTGGTTTGAAGTCTCCTTCTTTGATTAATCCGTACCTATTTCCCAGCTCTAAACGCAAGGAACTCAATTGGTTACGTGTTTTTTCAGCTTCACCACTTAAGATAAACAATACATCACCGGCTTCCGCTCCCATGCGGTCTCCCCAAGTTTTTAGCTGCTCATCGGAGTAAAATTTGCCAACCGATGACTTGATGGAACCATCACCTTGGAACTTGACATAGACCAAGCCTTTGGCACCGATTTGCGGGCGTTTTAACCACTCTGTCAACTTTTTAAAATCCTTGTTGCTCATGTTATCGGCCTGCCCTTTCAGGCAAATACCAACCACCAACTCCGCCTCATCAAACACCCCAAACCCATGTCCTTTCGCCAAATCATTGAGCTCAGAAAAGACCATTCCAAACCGTAAATCCGGCTTATCGGAACCATATAACTTCATCGCTTCATCATAGCTCATTCTCGGGAAATCATCCAACTCAATGCCCAGCGTTTTTTTGAACAAAGCCTTAGTCAAGCCCTCAAAAGTATTTAGAATATCTTCTTGGTGGACAAAGGCCATCTCGCAGTCGATTTGGGTAAATTCCGGCTGACGGTCTGCCCGCAAGTCCTCATCTCTAAAGCAACGCACAATCTGGAAGTACTTGTCCATACCCGCCACCATCAATATTTGCTTAAAAGTCTGGGGGCTTTGTGGAAGTGCGTAAAATTGGCCGGGATTCATCCGGGAAGGGACGACAAAATCTCTAGCCCCTTCGGGCGTACTCTTAATCAAATAAGGGGTTTCAATTTCTAAGAATCCATTTTCCGCAAGGTATTTACGGGACTCAATCGCCAATTGACTTCTAAAAATAATTTTTTTCTGCAAAGGCTTCCGGCGCAAATCCAAATAACGGTATTTCATCCGCAAATCATCTCCCCCATCTGACTCGTCTTCGATTGTAAACGGCGGCGTTTTGGAGCCATTCAAGATAGTCAGCCGGGTCACTTCAATCTCAATATCTCCGGTCGCCCGATTTGGATTTTTATTACTTCTTTCTCTGACGACACCGATGGCTTGGATGACAAATTCACGCCCTAGTTTGCGGGCTTGTTCGGCCAATTCGGGATTTTCGTCCATGTTAAAAACCAGCTGAGTGATGCCATATCGGTCTCTCAAGTCAATAAAAGTCAAGCCCCCAAAATCTCTACCGATTTGGACCCAACCGGCTAGTGTTACGGTCTCCCCGACATGGGATATTCTCAATTCGCCACAATTATGCGTTCTATACATGGATTCAAATTTAATGAGTCTAAAAGTTGCGCAAAAGTACAATGTTTTTACGAAAGTAATTGGGTTTTGTTGAAATAGAATGTACTAGGTATGCCCCTGACTCCACCGATTCAACGCCCCCGAAACACCACCCACAAAATTTTATAGCCGGCCATCAAGCTCCCTTTGATTGTACCGGAGACCTTGGATTGACCGATTCGACGCCGATAATTGACGGGCACTTCGGCGATTTTGAGTTTTTGCCTAGCGGCTTTTACTTGCATTTCGGCCGTCCAACCAAAATCAGGATCTTTCATATTCAGCTTGCGCAATGCCGCCCATTTGATGGCTCGAAAAGGCCCTAAATCCGTAAAACGCACCCCATAAATCCACCAAATCAAGTGAGTCGCCAACCAATTTCCAAATTTTTGCGGAAGCGTCATCGAACCATCCTGCCGCTGCCCCAAGGCTCGAGACCCAATCACCAAATCCACATCTTCTGACACAATGGGCTGAATGACTTCCGCCAATTGCTCCGGATAATCCGAGTAATCTCCATCCAAAAACACAACAATATCAGGTGGTTGGCCCAAATTTTGAATCAATTCCATAGCGGCCAAGCAAGCAGTACCATACCCCTTTGTAGGCGCCGGGACGACTATGGCTCCGTGAGTTTGCGCAATTTTTGCGGTCTCATCAGTGCTGCCATTATCCCCCACGATAATATGCCGCACCAGATTTTTGGGGATGTCATTGATAACCAAGCCGATGGAGTTGGCTTCATTGAGCGCCGGAATTATAATGTCAATTATCACACTTTTTTTTTGCAAAAATAGCCAATATGATTGGGAAATTACCGTTATATTTAGACTCTCAAATGAATGCTTAGCTACTTTTATATAGATTACCCCAAATTAATCGATTATTCTTGAGCTTCATGCAAGTTTAGGAACAAAAATGACGAACCTATGATTCAATCCATTCCGTTCTTGAAGAAGACCTGGACTGTTGCCCAAGTTGTAAAGATAAATGACTCCATTGATAAAATCCGGCATATATGGCTGCGCACCCACAAGCCCTTAAAATTTAAGCCCGGACAAAACATCTCTCTTTTTCTACCCATCTCAGAAAATGACCCGGAACGATACCGGACTTATTCGATTGCGAATACCCCCAACAAAGAAGGTCTGCTTGAAGTTTGTATCTCTTATGTCGAAGGGGGCAAAGCTTCGGATTATCTATTCAACAAAATTGAAGTGGGGTCTGAGCTAAAGATACGCGGGCCGCAAGGTAAATTTACGTTGCCGAAAAAAATAAATAATGATTTGGTTTTTATCTGTATGGGCTCCGCAGTGGCACCGGCACGGAGTATGATTCAGTACATTTTTGAGCAAGATATTCCGCGCAAGAAAGTGCACCTGATTTTTGGCGCCCGCTCCCGCAATGGCTTGCTTTGTGCCGACGAATTCACTTCGCTAGCCATACAACACGGAGAGTTTAAGTATTCTTTTACTTTTTCCAGAGAAACAAATGCGCTCTCCGCCACCAAAAGGAAATATGTCCACGACATCTATCAGGATGAATACAAAAACCCCCGCAAAGATGTGACCTTCTATGTTTCCGGCCGGCCTTCCATGATTGAAGAAACCGTCGAAAATCTAATGCAATTGGGCTACAGCAGCAAGCAGATAAAATATGATATGAATAACTAAACGGCTTCGATTTGTCCTACAGTGTGCCCAAAAGGCCAAAGACTAGTACTCAAAAGTCAACAAAAAGCGGGCGATTTCTTTTCGTTTCATAGGTGCTTTCCATTGCCCGTCATACTTAATTTTGGACGGAACGATACCGTTGGGTGTTTCGATAAGATCGACGTCCATATTGATGTCGAAATTGAAGGCGAGATTTTGAGTTTTTAGGTGGTACTTTTTAGAGATGATGCCCAGTTCGGCCTTGTCCAACCACATTTCCAAATATTTTATGACCGTTTTATTGGGATGCTTGGGCTTGGCAATCGCCGTAAAAACATAGCAAGGCGTATCATCTTTGTAGCGTCGAGACTGAATCCTAAAATCATAGTATTGGAGCATTTTCTTATCAAAAATCGCTGTTTTGTGGCCGATTAAGGGGATATTTACTTCTTTTCCGGGATTATAAATTAGCTTTTTGAGCTGTTGCACATATTTTTCCATTCGGGAATGCTCAACGGGCGTTGTGGGCTTCGGACTTGGACAATGCCGCCCCTTGCGGTAAAATAATCGCTCAAACATCTTTGCCGTATAATACCGGTGTTTCTTTTTTCGCTTATAATAATTTCCGGTCACTTTTTCCGAAAGGAGGGTCATCTCTACACATCCATCGCCGACTGATTTTTGGGTCACCTGACTTTCATAGCTCGCTTTCTCCTTACCCTTGCGGGAAAAAAAGTGAAATTCGTTGGTACTCTCATAAGGCACACTGCGCAACCGGTGAAAGGCCTGCTCAAAGACCGAATCCGCTTGCACTATTTCAATGAATTTCTTTACATCAAAGCCTTTCTTGGCAGCTACTACGACTTCGGTATCCAGCATAATCCGAGTGGCAATGGAGTCCGCTACCTGAGCTTGCGCCCAAATCGGGAAAAGAAATAATAGGAGGATTTGCTTCATGGCTTTGAGATGAGTCGGATGGTCTGTAATTTTGGCAACTATTTGGCTGCCCGCTGATTTTTGTTAGAAAAAGTCCTTGCACCCTAAAAATTGGCGTCCTAAAACAATTACGAATCTTGTAAGGCCAATTTTCTTAATCGCCCGGCTTCTTGGAGTCCTAAATAACGCTCAATCACGGCATGCATCCAATAAATGACAGGAGTCAAACCTACCGCCATCACAAATTTGTAGATATAATTGACCGTCGCAATAGCCAAAACCCGATTGATGGGCCAATTGGCGCCCAAATAAAAGGCTATAAACAAAACGACAAAACTATCCACTAATTGCGAAATCAAAGTAGAACCGGTAGCCCGCAGCCAAATATATTTTTCTCCGGTCAGCTTTTTAATTCTATGAAAAAAGACCACGTCCACCACCTGCCCAACCATAAAGGCCACCAAAGAGCCAATAATAATCCAAAGCCCCTGCCCAAACACTAATTTGAAGGCATAGTTATAATCTCCTACCTTGGCTAATACATCTTGCTGCTGCTCCGGAGACCAATCAGCTTGGACATGGGATTGGGGCCAAAAACCGGCCGGCTCCAACTGTATGGCCCAATACGTCATCAAAAAAGCAAAGGCTATCAATCCGACCGTCATCCAAGATAAAAACTTCACTCCCTTCTCCCCATAATATTCATTGACAATATCCGTCATTACAAATACCACCGGCCACAACAATACACCCGCCGTCAGATTAAAACTCAAATGCCCTTCTCCGAAAAAACTAAGATCAACCGGCTTCAACCCCATGCTCGCTTCCAATGAAAAAATCTTTACTCCAATAAACTCCGCCACAATCGCCGTGGTGACAAATATACCCGCTAATATGACAAATAACTTGGCGGATTTTCCTTGTAAATATGGGTTCATGATTTTGGGTTTTTTATTCTGTTTGTTGACTGAATGATTTTTGGGGCTGACTAGAGTTTTTTGGGCTGGTTGGGCGTTTTGGGGATTGGGTGGGCGTTTTTTTGGGATTGGGTGGGCGTTTTTTGGGGATTGATTGGGCGATTTTTGGGGATTGGGTGGCATTT
>JALVCY010000382.1 GCA_027009605.1 Saprospiraceae bacterium | reverse complement strand
CTAATTTTTTATGTTAAATCAGTTTGTTATTTATCGAAATATAGGGGACAAAACCCGACTGCGCCCGTGGATTCGGACTTCGTGGTTGAGAGCTTCGCAGGTTGAGATGATATGGGTTTTTGTTTGGGATTGTACTTCATTATTCGACATTCGGCATTCGATATTCTGTTAGTTGAAAAAGTTGAAGAAGTTGATTCGCTGCGCTAGTTGATTCGCTCGCAGGCTTCGCTAGTTGAAAAAGTTGAGACGTTTGTTTTTGGCTTCTTGGTTGAGCTTGTCCTACGGACTTGGTGGTTGAGCTTCGCATGGGACGTGGATCGCTAAGCACGGAGCGCAGCGTAGTGATTGGTGAGCCAAAATGTTCCCCTGTTAGTCTATGTGTGCACCATTTCTCACCCAAATTTTAGCAGTCCAATACCAAGATTTTGTAAAGTTTCTTAGTGTAAACTTAGTGTTATCTAAAGTGCTCTTAGTGGTAAGGAAAAATGTAATACCTAACCACTAAGGACACGAAGTTGCCACTAAGAATTCACTAAGGTGCTGATTGTCAATAAGTTAGATACTGCCTTTTTCTACAATTCTTTACTCCCGGTCTAAGATGTTAACGGTGTAACGATATAACGGTGTAACGGTATAACGGTATAACGGTATAACGGTATAACGGTGTAACGGCTAGGCAGCAATTAAAGGTGAAAGGTGAAAGGTCAAAGGTCAAAGGTAGGCAGTCAAGAGAGCGTCCCCCTTGAACGCCGAAGGCATTGAACGTCCGTAGGACAAATTGAACGTGCGTAGCACAAATTGAACGCTGAAGCCAAGAACAAACCACCAAGATTTTTTTTTTACCACGAAAAACACGAAAAACACGAAAGCCCCTTGAACGCCGTTAAAGGTCAAAGGTGAAGGGTCAAAGGTGAAAGGTAGGCAAGAAAGAACTCTTACACCTTGAACGTCCGTAGGACATTGAACGCCCATAGGGCAAATTGAACGTGCGAAGCACAATTTGAACACCGTTAAAGGTCAAAGGTGAAGGGTCAAAGATGAATATGGGACATTATTCTGAAAAGGCATTGCAATTGAGTAGTATATAGATTATATTTGTTCTATATGCATGATGAGAAATGGTTTGTAGGCATATCTTTACTGCAAACCGCTTCGCTTCTGTGTCCTTTTTTCACGGAATACCCCAAAACGAAATGCAATCCCTATAATCGCAAAGTTTTATGCTGTTTGAGCTGGTATCAAATAGCATAAAATTTATTGTTTTGGTGGTGTTCACTAAAACAAAAATCATGAGATTTTATTTAGTATTTGTCGTAAGTTTTTTCTTACAAATGGGGCTTTATGCCCAATGTGATGGGGGAGACCCTTCTACCAACTTTTCGAACTGGGATAATAGTGTCTCGATAGAAGCCAATTTTAATCGAGCGAGACGCGAAGATGAGGATGATCATGCTTCGATGGCGGCCAATTGTCTGGGAGATATGACCGAGATTCCCGGGGGCTGGAATAATGCCACTTTTGATGAAATTGCCTTGTACATCCACAATTCAGAAAGAGAAGCTCGTGGTATCAAACCGCTGTATGGGGTGGAGACCCATTTGGATGCTGTATCACAAGCTCATTCCGATTGGCAAATTAATAATGAAGTTTTTGCGCACGCCGGAGACCCCAGTCTTGGCACAAGTTATACCTATCATCTTTGTGGTGGTGGGGGATGTGGGGTGGATCATAGCGGCTCCAGTCCCTTTGAAAGGATGAATCAAAATGCACCCTTAAAAGATCAATGGCAAACAGAAGGAGAAAACATCGCCTTGTCTTTGACTTCAGGGGCTACTATTAGCTCTCTTAATGGTTTGGTCACGGGGCTTTATCGTTTTATGTATCAAGATGCGGGGTCAAGTTGGGGACATCGACATAATATGCTCAAGGCTTTTAATGATGATTGGGGAGACGCCGGCAATGAAGGCTTTATTGGGGTTGGGGTCGCTCAAGGAGGAACTTATACCAAGTGCTCTTCTTGCAATACGTGGAACAAGGCGGCCATTACGACCATTGATTATTATGACCCAACGTCTTCAGCGACCGGATACACATTTTCGGCGGTGCTTCCTGTTGATTTGATAGCTTTTGATGCGCAAAAATCCGGGCATCAAGTGCTCCTTTCATGGGCCACAGCGGAGCAAGAAAATAGCGAATACTTCGCCATCCAAAGATCAAAAGATGGGCGTGATTTTAGGGATATTGGCTATGTGGATGTGACCGGTGATACTAAATTGCGGACGGATTATACCTTTGTGGATGCCCAACCTTTTAACGGTGTGAATTATTATCGCTTGCGCACAGTTGATTTTGATGCTAAGGAAAGCCAGTCAAAAATAGTTAGTGTGGGTCTCTTTGGAGCAGGAGCTATTGCGGTTTATCCTAATCCGGTACAGGACAAATTGAGCATTGATTTGATGGATGGTACGAAGGGCTTATCGTTTGTTTTGTATGATTTGGCAGGGCAGGTAATCCTTTCGGAAAAAATTGTTAATCAAGCCATAAGCATGGAGACAGTTCAGTCCGGTGCCTATATTTATTTAGTCAAAGATATTTATGGTGCAGTGGTCAAAGAAGGAAAGCTCTTGAAATTGTAATGGGTTCTTGAGATTTTATTCTGTTTTCGTAACTATTTAGCCACCCTCTAATTTTTGCTAGAAAATGCCCTGTTTGCGCCTGTTTTAGTAGGGACGCACGGCCGTGCGTCCCTACTAAAACATCTGTAACTATTTAGATACCCACTATTTTGGTCAAAAAATGCCCTTTTTGCGCCTGTTTTTGCTAAAATTTTCTCACGTAGCCCAGCTACGCTTCAAAAATTGTAGCTT
>JALVCY010000381.1 GCA_027009605.1 Saprospiraceae bacterium | reverse complement strand
TACGAAGTCCGCAGGACGAATCTCAACCCAGGGAGCCGAAGGCGACCGTCCTCAACTTTTTCAACTAGCGAAGCGAATCAACTAGCGAAGCCTGCGAGCGAATCAACTCTTTCAACTTCCTCAACTAACAGAATATCGAATACAGAATGCCGAATAATGAATAATGAAGTAAAATCCCCACAAAAAACCAAATTTTCTCAACCTGCGAAGCTCTCAACTACGAAGTCCGCAGGACGAATCTCAACCCAGGGAGCCGAAGGCGACCGTCCTCAACTTTTTCAACTAGCGAAGCGAATCAACTAGCGAAGCCTGCGAGCGAATCAACTCTTTCAACTTCTTCAACTAACAGAATATCGAATACAGAATGCCGAATAATGAATAATGAAGTAAAATCCCCGCAAAAACCCAAATCTTCTCAACCTGCGAAGCTCTCAACTACGAAGTCCGCAGGACGAATCTCAACCCAGGGAGCCGAAGGCGACCGTCCTCAACTTTTTCAACTAGCGAAGCGAATCAACTAGCGAAGCTTGCGAGCGAATCAACTCTTTCAACTTCTTCAACTAACAGAATATCGAATACAGAATGCCGAATAATGAATAATGAAGTAAAATCCCCGCAAAAACCCAAATCTTCTCAACCTGCGAAGCTCTCAACTACGAAGTCCGAAGGACGAGTCTCAACCTAGTGAGCCGAAGGCGAACGCTCTCAACCTTCTCAACCACAAAAGTCAAGCATCCGGCAATAAAGCCAAGAACAAACCACTACCCAAGCCAAAGACCAACAGCAGCTTGCTGCGCCCCAAAGACCAAAGACCAACCAACCGAAATAAAAAAAAAGTACTACCTTAGCAAAATGTTAGAAAAACTAAGAGCATTTTCAGCACGACTTCCGGAATTAGCCAAGATTTTAATTCCCCTATCAGCCCTGTTGTTGATTGTTTTTTTCATGCCGAGAGCCGCCCGTTTCAAGTACGAATTTGCGGAAGGCCAGGTCTGGCGCAATGGCGATTTGTATGCTCCTTTTGATTTTACGCTTTACAAATCCGATGCGACCATCCGTTCGGAAAAGGAGAAGATTTTGGAGAATTTTAGTCCCTACTACATCTGGGATGGTCAAAGTGAACAAAACGCCAAAGCCAATTTTGCGAAAGCGCTGGAACGACAAATCAAAGAAGAAAAAGACAACCCCGCTTATCAAGAAGTTTTTTATCACCAAGCCCAATACAAGCGCATGGGCGAAGCCCTCCTTAATGACCTTTACAAATCGGGGATTATCGGTCAGGACAGCATATTAAAAAATCACGATAAGTCCTTCGTAATCAATATAATAAAAGGCAATCAAACCTATAAAAGAACACTTGGAAATGTCTTTACCCTACGGAGTGCTTATGAATTGATTACGGATTCTTTGCCCCATTCTTCACTGCGCAATCCGGAATTTTTGTTGCCGGTTTTGGAGCAAGTAATGGCTCCCAACTTAGTCTATAGTGATTCGCTTACGCAAAAATACAAGCAACGGGCATTGGCGGGTATTTCACCAAACGTCGGCTCGGTAAAGGCCGGCGAATTGATATTAGCCAACAATACCCGCATCACAGCAGAAGACTATCAAAAGCTCTCTTCGCTCAAACGGCACTACGAATCCGGACAAAACGGGAAGCACACCACCCTATTTATCACGCTGGGCAATTTCCTATTGATTGGGGTCATTCTGTTGATTGTTTTTCAATTTTTGAAGAATTATAACCGGGAAGAATTCGGACGTTTTGGAGACTTGCTGATGGTTTTTATGTGGCCGGTATTTTTTGGTTTATTATCTATTTTTGTGGTTCATCACCCGGGCATTAATCCCTATTTTATACCTTTTGCCATCGTGCCTTTGGTCTCTAAAAGTTTTTTCCCGATTCGTTTGTCCATTCTGTTGCATATTGCCGTGGTTTTGCTATCGACTTTCATATTGGGCAAGGGATTTGATTTTGTTTTGGTGCAAACTATCGTCGGAATTATCGCCCTAATCATGGGCAAAGAAATCCGGTATTGGGGACAATTTTTTGTAACGATAGGCTGGGTCATTTTGACCTATATCGTCGTCACTTTTTCTATTGATTTTGTCCAATCGGCAGAAGTTCATTGGACCGAATTCACTTGGCTTCCTTGGTTATTGCTCAATGGATTATTGTTATTGATAGCCTTTCCGTTGGTGCCGTTATTTGGCAAGATATTCGGCCGGATTACGCCCATTCAATTGGCAGAATTATCGGATTTCAACCATCCCCTGTTGAAGGAGCTTTCGCTAAAAGCCCCCGGCACATTCCAGCACTCTTTACAGGTTGCTAATTTGGCGGAAGCCGCGGCCAATTCGATAGGAGCCAATGCCTTATTAGTCAAATCCGGCGCCCTGTTTCATGACATTGGAAAGATAAAAAATCCGTCCTATTTCATTGAAAATCAAAAGGGTATCAATCCCCATGACCAACTTTCCGCCAAGGAAAGTGCCGCCATCATCATCGGTCATGTCACCGAGGGCGAAAAGCTTGCGCGAAAACATAACCTACCCAAAGAAATCATCCGGCTCATTCTCACCCATCATGGTTCCACCCGTGTAGAATACTTCTATCGTACCGAAATAAATGAAAAAGGCGAAGCAGCCGTCAACGTAAAAGATTTTACCTATCCGGGGCCGCCCCCCAAAACCAAAGAAGAAGTCATCCTAATGATTGCCGACTCCATGGAAGCGGCTTCCCACAGTCTAAAAGAGCCGAACCAACTAAACCTAGATGAGCTTATCGAAAAAGTCTTAGCTTTCAAGAAAGACGCCCATCAATTTGACCACTCAGATATCACCTTTGCCGAATTTGACACCATCGTCAAAACC
>JALVCY010000380.1 GCA_027009605.1 Saprospiraceae bacterium | reverse complement strand
TCAACCACGAAGTCCGTAGGACGAGTTCTCAACCTAGAGAGCCGAAGGCGAACGTCTCAACCTTCTCAACCAAAAAACTAACAGAATATCGAATGTAGAATACCGAATGTCGAATAATGAAGTAAAATCCCCATAAATCCCAAATCGTCTCAACCTGCGAAGCACTCAACCACGAAGTCCGTAGGACGAGTTCTCAACCTAGAGAGCCGAAGGCGAACGTCTCAACCTTCTCAACCAAAAAACTAACAGAATATCGAATGTAGAATACCGAATGTCGAATAATGAAGTAAAAATCCCCATAAAACCCAAATTGTCTCAACCTGCGAAGCACTCAACCACGAAGTCCGAAGGACGAGTTCTCAACCAGAGAGCCGAAGGCGAACGTCTCAACTTCTTCAACTAGCGCAGCGAATCAACTTCTTCAACTAAAAAACCAAGCAGCCTAATGCTCCGCAATAGCAATGGTGGCAAAGCTGATGCGAGCTTCTACTTTGGCAAGGACGGCTTTGGCGCAAGACTCTAAGGTCGCTCCCGTCGTCATGACATCATCGACAATGAGCACATGTTTTTGGCGAATCAGCTCCGGCTTGGCTACATCGAAAACGCTATGCACATTTTTGAAGCGGTCGTCCATTCCTTTTTTAGTTTGGGTTTCCGTATAGGTTTTTCGGATAAGAATCCGGTCACTGTACGGTACATTCATGGCTTCGGAAAGGCCTTGTGCGTACATGGCACTTTGGTTGTAGCCCCGCAATCGTTTCTTTTTGATGTGTAGCGGAACGGGTAGAATCCAGTCAATATCTGCAAAGAATTCAGATTCCCGGAGTACGAGGCCATGTTGACGGCCAAGTTCTACGCCTAATTGGTGGTTGCCCTTATATTTTAGTGCGTGGATGAGTGGCTGTACCCTGCCTCCCTTGCGGAAAACAAACAATCCGGCAGCAGCATAAAATGGGATGCGCCCAAAAAGCCGGTCGGAAAAGTGGTTTTCTAAATATAAATGATGGTCAGTGTAGTGCAAATCACTCCTGCAATCAAGGCAGATTTTAAGCGTGCCGGGCGGCAAGTTTCGTCCGCAAGACAAACAAAGTTTGGGGTAGAATAGGCCGGCAAGGCCTTCTGCCATTTTTCTCAAAGTAGTCATGCGGCAATTTCCGAAGTCCTAGGCTATTTTCCTAATTTTTTCTTTCCTAACAATAACCTTACGTGGAAATATTTTTTATTCGCACCGCTACCAAATAAAAAAGCCCCATCTAAAAAGATGAGGCCAACGTGAACCGGGCGAAGTCCGCCTTTAGAATTTATTGGTGCCATTGTCTTGATAGACAAAGTTAAAAGTTAATGTGCTGCCTTGGTCAACGGTAGGATCCGGTTGGGCAGGTGCATCTTTATAGTAATTAAGGATTTCCATTTTTGCATATTTTCCGTCATTGGTTTTGACCACGATGATGCGCCCTGCAATAGGAGAAATCAAATGACTCGTAGGGTCGTAATTGTACCATCCATTGCCGGAACCCCAAGGAATGGCATAAGCTGTAGCAGAATCTTCTTTGAGTTCGGAGTCCGCCGGCGCTTCTGTTAGGTCATCAAATGTAGAGTTGACGATCGTTGACTTCGCCTGTCCGGTTCCACTGATACCGCTGTTGGTGATAATAACCGTCCCTTTGAAGGCAATATCCCAACTGTCCAAAGAATCCACAGCTGTTCCTTTCGCAAAACTAAAATAAACGAATGGATTGGTTTGTGTGATTTCTCCTGTAGTTTGGTCTCTCACATCTGCCGGTGCATACAGATTGGTTACCTTTTTGGATTCAGCGTGCGGGACTACCGGATCTACTTCTTTTTTGCAAGAAGAAATAAAAACAACAAAAGCGGCAAGAATTAAAATGGTGTGTTTCATTTTGAGTTAAATTTATAATTTAAAGAGGTGAAAAAAGTCCTTCCCGGCAGGGAAGAAATAGTGTATTCGGGGGTGGCATAGGTAAAATCCAATACATTGTCCACGCCGAAGTGCACCATTATTTTTTTGTCAAAAAATGATTTTTGAATGCCCGTGTTTACTAAAAAGTAACCGGGGATATATTCTTTGTCGATGTCCAATAATTGATTGTTGTTGTAATCATTAAACCCAAACCTGCCTTTGTAAAAGACTCTGATATTGGCAGAGGTTTGTTGCCAAAAATTGGAGACAAATAGTTTTAGGTTGGCACTGTGCTTAGAGCGATTTAATAAGCCGCCGTATTGGCTTTTCTTCATTTTGTAAGAGACGCCGCTAGTCAAGTCTTTGGCAAAAATTTGACCGTTTTCAATAGCGCTCAACACATCTTTATCTTTGGCGACCAAGAATTGATAGCCGGCAGATATTTTGATATTTGAGCTAACGAAATACTTAATATCAAATTCTGCTCCTTGTGTAAAGACTCTTCTTTTATTGATATAGCTATAAGCCCGCCACTTATTGGTTTTTAAGGCGATAGGCACTATTTCTATTAGATTTTTTAGATCATTTCTGAAAAAATTAAGATCTATTTTGGTGTTTTTGAAGGATAAAATTTGGATGCCTAGGTTGGTGCCGATGGATGATTCTGCATCGAGCAGGCCTTTGTTGTTGATGATATTTTGATAGTCCGGATAAAGGATGGGAGTTCCGGTGTCGGGGTCTTTGGCAATTTCATTTTTTTGTAAAAGGTCGTAAATCCCTTGCTCTAGGTGTTTAACTCCAAAAACAGAGTAGCCGATGGCGTTGTTGGTATAGTTGAAAAATAATTGTTTAAAGTCCGGCTTTTTGAAACCCCGACCAACGGAAGCACGCACCGTAATTTTAGGGAATATTTTATAGCGGAAGGAAGCTCTTGGATTAAATTGCGGTGTGTAGTTTTGATGATTTTCATATCTGGCACCAAGGACAAAGTTAGCCTTTTTGTTTCGATTGTAGATGTATTGAGCATACACGTATTTGTTGTCGGCTGCAAAGGTGATGTTGTCAGATAGCCGACTTGTTTTTAAAGACTCTTTTTCGTAACCGAATCCTAAGCTAAATTCGTGATTTTTAGATAATCTATAGTCGTTTTGTATTTCAAATAGATTGTATTTTTCGTGGTATAAAGAGTAACTGTAAATAGACTTATTTTCAAAGCGTTCTTGGGTTTCTGTCCTGTATTGATTGTGGGTGAATTTTGCTTTTGTTTTTAGTTTTTGCGCAAGCTGAAAAGCAATCATAGGAGTCACAGCATAATCCTTAATAAAACCGGTACCGTCCACCAAGTTGTGGTTTTTGTCTGCAAATTGGTAGGTTTCTTTTTCCTTAAAATACCGGCTATCTAAAAGTAAATCTATTTTTTGCGTAAGCTGCAAATCTTGGTGCAAGTTTAAAGAATAATTATGGTGGGGCGAAACGGTTTTGCCATAATAATCCGTCGAGATATTGTATCCTTGATAGTTGGATGCTAAATCATAGCCGCCGGTCGTGTAATAATTAGTGGAGAGGATGCCTTTATATTTTTTAGAGTAAATTCCTGCTTGCGCTGAAAAGTCAAAAGTCCGGAACGTACTCGCTTTAGCTGTAGCAGAGAATTGTTGGCGCTTCTTAGGTTTTTCGGTAATGATATTAACAACACCCGCCAAGGCATTGGAGCCATACAAAGCGGAGGACGGCCCTTTGATGACTTCAATTTTAGCAATATTGGCCACCGAAAGCCGGGACAAGTCTAAGACACCGTTGAGCCGTCCAATTAAGGGCAAACCATCAATCATAATCAAAGTATATTCGGGGTCTAAGCCTTGGAGTTGGATGCCGGCTCCCAGCGGACTGGACGTAGTCGTTAGTCCGGTATATTCTGCTAGTACATCTTGAAGCCGGTGGCCATTGACTTGGGCAATTTCTCTTTTGGGAATAAGCGTCACCGGTACGGTGATAGAGCTCAATTGTCTTTTCGTTTTGGTCGCAGTAATGACAATCTCATCAAGAATTTTCTGAGTGGAGTCTGCTTGCGCAAAGAGAATCTGGGAAAGCAAAACGAATCCCAAGACAAAAGCAATAGAACGTCGTCGCATGTTAGTCGTTTGGTTGGCTGTTCGGTCTAAAAAATAACTCCGACATCGTAGTCGGAGCTATGGCACAAAAAATAGAAATTCTAAATCTACATCAAATATCAATCTGATGCACTCTTCTTTTTTAACAGATGACAAAGGTAAACTGCGTGTAGTAAAAAAAGTATCGCTAAAAGTACTTTTAGTGTCGGTCATCCCAAAAATGATGTCGCTCAAGGTTTTTTTTCTGTCGTTCAAAGGTTTTTCCCTATATTTGCGCTAGGTTTTGGGTCATGATGCTTGTGGTGGGCGTTATTCTCTTCGTTTTTGACCTATAAAAAGAATAGAAATCATGAAAAATATCGCTAAAGGTTCCATTCGTGAAATAGAAATTGAGCCCGGGTTTTACGTCATTCGCTGCACCAATCTGTCTTCGGAGACTCAAAAGTTGGAGCGAGAAGTGGCTCCTACTTTTATTCAAATGCACTTTGCGGTTCAGGCCGCGGGCAAGCTGGTTTTTGCCGGCGGGCATTACACAATGCCTGTCCCCCAAGGAGAATCGGCCTTACTTTATAATCCCAACCAAGCATTGCCGATTCAGTTAGTCTTGGAGCCGAATGCTAGATTTGTGATTTTATTGGTTTCTATTGAGCAGTTTCATCGTTTCTTTTCGGAAGAAGCCGGCTTGATTCAGTTTTTGGATTCCGACCACAGGGATAAGAAGTATTATTTCAAGAAAGAAATGACTCCGCGTGAATTAGTCGTACTCAATGAAATATTAAATTTTCATTTGCGCCCATCCTTGGAGGCCTTGTTTACGAAAGGTAAAATTTTTGAATTATTGAGTTTGTATTTTAATAAGACAGAGGAGTCTGATGCTTGCCCGTTTTTAAAAGATGAAAACAATGTCAAAAAAATTCTATTGGCCAAATCAATCATCATTGAGCGGGTCGCCAATCCACCCGGCTTGAAAGAATTGGCAGCAGAGATTGGGCTCTCCTTGAAAAAGTTGAAAGAAGGATTTAAACAGATCTATGGAGAAACCGTTTTTAATTTTCTTTTTGAATATAAGATGGATTTGGCTCGCAACTTAATCGAATCCAAACAGCATAATGTGACCGAGATTAGCGAGCTCATCGGCTATACTTCTCCCAGTCATTTTATTGCAGCATTTAAACAAAAATTTGGGACGACTCCTAAGCAATATATGCTGAATAATTAGGACTAATCGCTATTCTGCCAAGGCTTCAAAATAAAAAGCTCCGTCTTCCAAACTGTATGCGTAGCCTGCATTTTTGGCTGCTTCCCGGAGGGCTGCTTGCAGCATAATTTTGGGGTCTTCACTGACTTCCAAGCGACGCATCAGACCGGCTCCGACGCTACCATTTATTTTTAAAGAAACCTTTAGTCCCCGCCGTTTGGCTTTGACTTCAAAGTTTTCGGATTTAGCATTGAGCGCTTTTAGGTATTGATCCATATAGTGTACTCCAATGCCCGAGTTGTCCGGAAAGTCAGCGGCTAGTTTTGCGGCTGCGGAAGTGTCTTCGTTTCCTACTTTAAATTTCATAGGTCATTTTTTTTGGGTGAATTAATGATTTTTCTTCAAACAAGCACAGTCCAAAAGCGAACAAGTTTGGCAAGCCGGTTCGACGTCCTTGGAAGGCTCGCCTACATAAAGTCCGAGTACGGAGATTTGGCTTTTTTGGGGGCTCAGAATGCTGGATTCGTTGATTTGGATGGGCGTGCTAATATGTTGATTTTTAGTGAGTTGCATTAGTTTTTGCTGCTCTTCTAAAGGCCATCCGGGATAGCCGGGGCTATATCTGGACAGAGTTTGCAGCCCTTTTTTTGCAGCCCAATCTTTGATGGCTTGCGCCGAAAAGCTCACCAATGCCTCTGCAAAAGAAGCCGTATAAGCATCTAAGAAAAAAGACTGATCGGTAATATCCTCGTCCCATAATTCTTTGCACTTGATGTCTGCTTGGTCTCCGGCTGTGGACGCAATCAGGATGGCTTTTTGCACCTTGTGTTTTTGGTATCTCTTGAGTAATTTGGGCGAATATATTGGTGTATTATTAAAAAAGAGTTTTTCGTCAGCAATCCGAATATCCAATTCAGTAAAGCCTACCCAAGGATTGGCATGATTGGCAAACCAATCCTTTGTCCACACCATTAATACTTCGACGTGCTCCGGAGGGTCGTAGGAGGAAGGGTAGCCCAAACGGCGAAAAAAATGCTCGTCCGGGACAGTAATATTGACGTCTTGTTTTAATATTCTCATTTTTTAGGTTTCGATGGGGATAAATTGGCATCCGTTTACAAAATAGTCGAAAAAATCCGGGTCAGACTCCAAGTTAATCGTTTTTATTTTTTGGACAAATTGTTCGTATTGATCCCGGCGTTTTTTATTCCGTAAGGCTTGTACACAACCATCAATAGCCGCATTGCCAATCTGGACAAATCGTTCTCGAGGAAGATCCGGCAGCAATCCGATTTTAATAGATGCTTCAATATCCAGATGCCTGCCAAATCCCCCGGCTATATAAAACTTTTGGATGTCCTTAAATTGAAGCCCCATTTCTTTAATCAGAATATTTAGTGCGGCGGCGTTTGCTCCTTTGGTTTGAGCCAATAGGTTGATGTCATTTTCCGAAAGGTAAATATTCGATTCTTTGGAAACCATAAACCGGTCATCATCTTCCAAACGCCCCAAGCTATTAATTTGCTCTGTGCGAATCAACTCGCCCAAAATATCAATCAGGCCGGATCCACAAATACCTACTTCGGGCTGATTATTGATGGTTTTAAATTGAACTTGTCCGTCCTCAAGAATTTTTATTTTTTCGATGGCACCGGGCAGTGCCGGCATGCCAAAAGTAATTCCGCCTCCTTCAAAGGCCGGCCCGGAAGGACTGGATGCAGAAAAAGCTAAGTCTTTGTGCCCGATAACAATTTCTGTATTGGTGCCAATATCCATGATGATGACGGGCTCGGTTTGGTGCTCAAAGTCAATGGCCAGCAAGGTCGCTGTGGTATCGGCACCGACATGACTTCCGATGAGGGGCAAGCCATAAACCCTAGCCTTAGGAAAAATGGGCAGCCCCATTTTTCTTCCATTCGAAACAAGAGCTGTGGAGTTTAACTCTTTGGTTTTCAATTGGTTCTCCGAGATAGAAGTATATGGAGTCTGCCCAATAGTCTTTACGTCCAGCCCGAAAAACAAGTCGCGCATAGTCGTATTTCCCCCAACAACCACTTCGTAGATTTGTTCAGTTTTGTCTGTCAAAAGGTGAATGGCCTTCGCCAAATGAGCGGTCAAAATTCTCTTTAATTCTTTTTTGCCATAAGTGGTGTCATAGAGGATGCGCGACATGACATTGGAGCCGGCATAGCGCTGGGGGTTCTCAAAAGAATGGGTGGCAAGTAGGTGTCCATTTTCAAGATTGACTAGTTTGACGACTACGGTTGTTGTACCGATATCAATGGCCAAGCCTAGCAAGCTCCCATGATACCGGTCAATTAATTGATTGTCCAAAAAGACAAAGCCATCCATATTTTTCACAGCCGGATCCAGCTGAAATTCCTTTTCGGAAAAAGCAGATTGGTCTTCTATTATTATTTGGCTGCGTTTCATCGTTTGGCAAGAGATGTCCCCGTTGCCGGAAATCCGGGCTTCGCAGGCCAATCGAAAGTTTTCTGTCAGATGAGCTTCTGCCTTGGATGGGGGCGACAGAAATTCGTGACCGGATTTTATTTCAATTAGGCATTCTTTGCATTTGCCCTGTTGGTGACAAGAAGAAGGGATGGCAATATCCATTTCTTTGGCCATTTGAAAAATGGACATTCCGCTGCTAGCGTCAATTTCTTGATTATTTATTTTTAATAGAGCCATTGTCTTTTGCCGTCGTTTCATTTAGTCATGCTGCCTACCAATCATCATCGTCGTCGTCTTCGGTAACTAATGCCAAAATGGCGGATGCTTGTCTAAAGCCGGCTTCTGCAATGGACTCTCCATCTGCCGGCCGCCCCTCTTGCAAAGCCTCTTTGAGCCCAATAACAAAGGGGTTGTCTAAAGGTAATGGGCTGGGATTGTGATCCGGGTTGGAGATGGAAAAGTCGAGCCCCAATTCACCGGCTACAGCTAAATAGGCTCTCTCCATCGTCGCCCGCAAATGCTTGGGAATCCCCCAAGCAAAGTTGGAAAGCCCTACGGATATGTGTATGCCTTCTAAGTCTTTGTCTGCCCGAATTAACTTTATGGCATCCAATCCCATATTGACAAGTCCTTGAGTATCAGCGCCTACAGGCGGCAATCCCGGGTCAATGAAGATTTGGTTATTGGTCAAGCCGGCTTGGTTGCGCAATCGTTCAACAAAAATTCGTGCCGTATGATACACTTCTTCGGCAGATACGCAGGCAGAGCTTGTGTCCCCATCAAATTTTTCGGAAGCGATGACAATCACAGAAGCATTGTACTGCTTGATTAGCCCGATGATATCATCCAAGCGCTGCCGGGATGCTGCAATCGAGTTGATGATAGGTGGCGCCGATTTGGAGAAGTCGTAAGCGGCTAATGCCGTTTGATGAAATTCAAAAGATGGATTGTCGAAGCATAAGGGCACCGAAGTGACTTCTTGCAAAGCCGGAATCAAGTCCGGCAAAAAAGCCAACATTTCTTCTTTGGTCACACTTACCCGGTTGGTATTATCAATATTTACATCGAGATAATCAGAGCCGCCGGCCACTTGTAGAGTGGCTAATTCTTGGTAGGCTTCCAAGCTTTTAGCAGCCCAAGCGCGACGTGCCCGCCCATAAGCATTGTTGATTAAATCACCAATAATTCCGATTTTATTCATTTGGTTGTTTTTTAATTTTTGAAGCTTTGAAGTGGTCTAGTCCGAGCCAAAAATTTCCCCAACTGGAAGTCCCTTCCAGTGCATGGTTTTGCATGACCGGAGCATGGTCTAAGAGCTCTAGTGGATGACCTTCATATTTTTTTCGATCATAAGCTCTCGCCCAAATGCAGGCTATATTTTTGACTTCACAAAAGCCGTCATGCGTCCCTCCGCAAGGGCCGTTTCGTTGATTTTTGGCACATTGCGATTCGGGACAGAGATAGCCTGTCTGGGAAAGCGAACAATCCCCGCAGTCTTTGCAGTCAAAGAGTATCCGTTTGCTCAATTTTTCTATGCTGTACAACCACGTTGGGGCGGAGCCTTTTGTAGTGTTTTGGCATAGTTTTTTTCCGGTATTGTAAAGGCCTTTGCCTTCCGTAAAAAGTAGATTATGAAAGCGCTTGGACAGTTGATAGTTAAAGTTGATGTTTTTTGTTTTTGTTCTTTTTTCCAAGTTAGGATTAAGCTTTTCCGGAAGGACTAGGCCGGTGTCCGGATTTCTTGCAAAAAAGAAAAACTCCTCTTTCTGGTGGTATTGCAGCGCTTTCGCAAAATGCACCCAATCATCTTCTGCAAAGGAATGAAAGTGACGCATAATGGTCTCGTAATCTTCGATTTTGTGGATGCCGCCGATGTAGCCGCCTTTGTATCCCAAACCTTTGTATATAGCCAGCATTTTGGCGGCAAGTTCTAAAAAATAGGCCTTCCCTTTGTCGGAGCCGGATGTGTATTTTTGAATTTCTGAAAAGAAACGGTCTGTCAATACAACTCCGGGGATTTTATTTTTATTAAATAATTGGGATGAGAATTTAGACAAGACAAAGACATTGCCTATTAATGGGATTTTTGCCAAATTATTTTTAATTAAAAAAGCAGGAAGTTCACTCATTTTGGCTGCGTCATATCCTGCTTGATTAATAATAAAAGAAGCACCGGATTCTATTTTTTTTAATAATTTTAAATACTGGGGAACGAGTTCGTTTTCGTGTTTTTTAAAATTGGAAACTACGGCTCCCAAGAAAAAATCAGTTTGAAGTAATTGTTTTTTCTTTTTTTTGCCAATCTCGATGCCCTGATTTAATTGGCTCATCAAATGAAGCAATCCTACGGAGTCGATATCGAAAACCGGTTTGGGCGTTCCTGCCATTCCGGAAACGGGATAATCACCTGTAATGGCTAAAACATTATTAAATCCTTCGCTGGCTAACTCCCAAGCTTTGCTCTCTAAACCATTGCGATTCAAGTCTTTACAGGTAACATGGATGATGACTTCTTTGTTGGCAAAAAGGATAGGTCGCCCCAAGGCCGTCGCAGAAATAGAGGGATGCCCGCCGGCATTATCGGTAATAGAAATCCAGTCGATTTCCGGACGTTCGATAAGTGCATTAGAAAAATGGCGTACATTCATGGCTTTGGCTTCGCTCATAGTTCCCCTGGTGGAGACCAGTTCCAAGCCAATCTTAAAGCCGGGTGCATCTAATTTTTCTTTTAGTAAGGACATAAAAAACCGGACTAGCCCGCTGCCATTAAACGGTTCATTATTTCCACTGTAGAAG
>JALVCY010000379.1 GCA_027009605.1 Saprospiraceae bacterium | reverse complement strand
CCCCGAGACATCGGATCTACAACCAGTTTGGCCGTGTAGATAAATCCTTGAAGCGTTTCTACTTCAGCCTTATCCTTGGCATCTTTAACGAGCGGCTTGGCCAAGTCCAATATTTTTTGGGCTTCGTCTGCCAACTCGTCGCCTTTGACTTGATCCATAAAACTCATCCGCCCCAAGGCCAATGCTTGATAATAATACGGCAACCATTCGTTAGGCTTTTGGCCGGCTATCCGCTGAAATTGATTGACGGCCTTTTGCAATTCTGTAGAAGTCTCTGCTTGACGAAAATGAGCAATCGCTTGGGTCATCGCCTTTTGATAAGCGTCTTGCGCCAACATTCCCACACTGCTTAGGGTCATTAAGATAAAAATGGCAATTAAATTTTTCATGATTTATTTTTTTTTGTGATGGTTCAAAATTGGGCACTTATCGGGTCCGGTTCTAGTATTTCCGACCGAATTGTCAAATTGGGTGGATGAATTGTATTCTTGATGTGAAAAACCGGAGATAAAGTTGAGTACGCTTAGGTTTTGAATCCCGGAATCGAGAAACCGCCAACAAAAAATAAGCCTTTAGGTCCAATCCAACAGCAAGTAGCTGAAAATCCCTACCTTTGTCAAAAACAAAATTTTCATGATGTTTAAAAAGCTGATTCTCTTTTTATTGGTGGTTGTCGTGTTGGCCGGTTGTGGAGAAGACTATATCTATCAAGACAGTCATCCATTTGCGCAAGCCGGATGGACTTATGCGGATTCCTTGCAATTTGACTTTGAGATTGCAGACACGTCAAAGCGGTACAATCTGCTCTTAACCATCCATCACACACCGGATTACCCATACGAAAACCTGTATGTCAAATTTGCTACCATTTTCCCGAAAGGGCAAGCAGCACTCCACGGGAGCAACCGGGTAGAGCAAATCACTTCGCTTCAACTCGCCCGAAAAGAGGGGAGCTGGCTGGGTCAATGCTCTTCCGAAGAATGTGAACTGACCATCCCGATACAAACGAATACTTGGTTTCCGAACCCCGGCCAATACAGCCTTCATATCGCACAATACATGCGCCAAGATTCTTTAGTTGACATCAAGGCGATTGACTTTGCCATCCAAGAAAATAAGAAGTGATGCGTCAAATAATCTTCGGTCTTTTCATTTTACTTTGGGTTGGTTGCTCCCGGGAAGTCCGAATCGGCCGGAAAATTACCCGGCAATTCAATAACAATAAAATCTTCCAGCAGGCTTTTTCGGGATTGGTCATCAAGGATGCCCTTACGGGAAAGATTTTGACCAATATCAATGGAGAGAAGTACTTTACCCCCGCTTCCAATACGAAGATGCTCACCTTAATGACGGCCTTAGCTAACCTGCCGGACACCCTGCCTTCCTTGGTGTATGAGATACACGGTGACAGCTTGTTGTTTTGGGGAACCGGGAATCCCGTTTTTTTGGATAATCGAATGGACTGGGACTCCGTCACCTATCGTTTCCTTTCGGAAAATAAGCATTCGTTATTCTTTTGCCCGGACAATTTCAAAACGACGGGACTGGGCCCCGGTTGGGCTTGGGATGATGTGGCGTATCGTTTTTCTGCTTGGCGCTCACCGATGCCGATATATCAAAATGCGATTTTCTTTAGTTTTGATTCGCTTGCGCAAAAATTCTACACAGAGGCTAAGTTCTTTCAAAAAAATATAGCCTATCGCCCTTCATCCAATAAAATATCGTTTTCCAAAGAAGGCAATCAAATTACACTCCGCGGTCAAAGCCCGAATAAGTATCAACGGGCAGTTCCTTTTGATTATGATAATCAACTTTTTGCACAAATCCTAAGCGACACCTTGCACCGGCCGGTGGTGGCGCTAGAAGGTTGTGGGCTTCCCGCCCCAAATGCCCCGCTACTGCACACCGTTATAGCGGACTCGGTCTATGCGGTCATGATGCAAGAAAGTGATAATTTGATGGCGGAACAATTGCTACTGATGGCTGCTTTCGCAAAAACGGGGCTAATGACCGATGATTCTATTATCCCGGCAACCCAAAAAAATCTACTCAGCCCACTCCAAATCCACCCCAAATGGGTAGATGGTTCCGGACTTTCCCGCTACAACAAATTCAGACCCGTGGATATGATTCGTATCATGAGCTATTTGTACCGGACACAGCCGGAAGCCCGGTTACAAAATATTTTTCCGCAAGGTCAGGTCAAAGGCTCTATCAAGGCTTGGTATCCGGACTATGTTTTTGCCAAGACGGGCACGATGACGGGAGTCCATAGTTTAAGTGGGTTTATGACGACCCAAAAAGGTAAAAAAGTCATCTTCAGTTTTATGCACAACAATTATCTGTCATCGTCCAAGGTCTATAAACCGGAAATGCGGAAAATTTTGGAATGGATTTGGGGGCATTATTAGGTGGGGGCTTTGGGGGGCGTCGGTGGCGCTTTTGGTCTTTGGTCTTTTGGACGCAGCAAGCTGCTTTTGGTCTTTGGCTTCGGTCGTGGATTGTTAAGCACGGAGCGCAGCGGAGTGATTGGTGAGCCAAGATGTTCCCCTGTATGCCATTGGCTGCCTAGCCGATATGCCGATAAACCGATACACCGATGAGTCCGCTCCGAAAAGTCGGGTTTTTGAAATAGTTGGAAAAATTGCCAAATTTTATTCGGGAGGCATGTATTCTGCTCAATTGCTCAAGCGTTCAATCGTTCAACTGATTCTCATAATTAGTTGATTATCAGTGCTTTCAGTTGAACAGTCAGGGTAAACGAAAGAAAAAAATTAGAATATAAAAATAATAAATATCTTAGATCGGGAGTAAAAAATTGCACAAAAAGACGGTGTTTAACTTATTGACAATCAATACCTTAGTGAATTCTTAGTGGCAACTTCGTGTCCTTAGTGGTTAGGCATT
>JALVCY010000378.1 GCA_027009605.1 Saprospiraceae bacterium | reverse complement strand
TGATTTTTTTCTTTGGTGTGCACTCCTTTCACTTCAAAAATCGTAAATCGTTAATCTTAACTCTTCAATCCTGCCTGCCCCCAACAGGAGTTAAAATTGAAGAATGCAGAATTAAGAGTGGAGAAGTATGGGATAGTACCCGTTATTTATAGTTCTTGCCCCAAATCCCCAAAATATTTAAAGACTTTTTTCATAAAATCCCCAAAAATCCCCTTTGCAGAAAGGGGACTTTATGGCCTTGGTAGCAGCCAAATTTATTTGGCTGAAAAATCCTTGTTCCAAATAAATTTGGAACTACCAACAAATCCACAAAATATTGATTTTTTTCTTTGGTGTGCACTCCTTTCACTTCAAAAATCGTAAATCTTAACTCTTAACTCTAAACTCTTCAATCCGGCATATCCAACAGGGAGAGTTCCAGGAAAGAGAAAAATCCTTTTAAAAAAGCCAGTACCTGTTTGACTGCCTTCCCGTTAAACCGTTAAACCGCTATACCGCTATACCGCTATACCGCTACACCGTATTCAAATATAAGTCTTCAGGACGAATTGCACTTTTATTTTCTTTCCATCTCGAAGCAGGGTCATTTTTATTTTTTTGCCGTCTTTGCGGGCTAATTTTTTGGTGACTCGTTCGATTCCTATAAATCTTGGGGCGAAGATGCCGATTCGGTGGATGATATCACCGGGCAGAATCCCTGCTTGATCTGCGGGAGTCCCGGGTAAAACTTGGGCAACCGTAATGTGATTCAGGAAAGGGCCGGAGGCAATAATGGACAGCCCTGATTTATCGACGGGGATGGTTTGGCTTCGACGTTTGTTGGGTTTGAGATATAATTTGTGCCTAGGGTAGTCGATGTAAACCGTGAAGAAGGACAGGATTTTATTGCCCACAATGCCATTGCTATTGAATTTGCGTAAGTGGGTACTATCGGGTATTTCTTGGTAATGTATCAAAGGAGAAGGAATTTGGGTAGAGCCTAGGTTGATTTTCTTCACTCGACCCATATAACCTTTTAGTTTTCCGCCTAGGCCGGATGCAATATTGGTCACCAAAGTATTTTGTGGGGTGGAGAGAAGCGGGTGGGAGCCCAATACCAGCAATAAGGATAAATCAGCTCCGCAATCAACTAGATATTTGCCGGTGAAGTTTTCTCCATTGGGCATTTGTACATCCATTTGGATGTAGGGTTTGCGTGCTTTGAAAGTGACCGGAATTTCTATAAAATTCTTTTTGACAGGAGATTGTGGATTATGGAAAATTAGCAGTTTCTTTTTGTAGTTGATTTCCATTGCAAACCGGGAAAAGGCATTGGCGCCTAAGATGCCATGAATGGGAAAACCCACATATTTGCCGATATTCAGGATGTCTTCATTTAAGAGAATCATATCAAGATGGGCAATGACCAACCGGTTGGCTAATTCGATGGTATTGTCGTGTATAATGGTCGCATCAATATGGCTCGTTAAATCAGCACCAAGTATGGTCACTTGCTTCCCAAATCTGGCATGGTTTAATATCGCATATTCTTTGTAGGTAAGTACAGAGTATTCGGCACCGGTGTCAAAAATAAATTTTAGCGGAAGCGAACCATAACGGATGTCCAGTACCACAAAGCCATTGATAAATTCAAAAGGAATGGTGATATGGTCGGTTTTTTCAAAAAGACTCCGCTGATACTCTTGGCCAAAGGAAAGACTAGGCCAAAGGAATAAGAAAATGAGCAAGCGGAATAGATTCTTTTTCACAATCCGGGGTTTGGGGCCGAAGCCGTATTAGGTATTCCTAAAATGGGCGAGCCTTTTCCGAAAGGTCGGATGCTGGGGGCTCTTGGCCAAAAGGACTTTTGTACAAGAACTTTCCAAAAGTTTTAAACTTTTGGAAAGTTTTATCAACACCATTAAACCGCTACACCGCTACTCCGCCCAATCAAAATTTATTCACATCCAGCCCTGCCCTGATAAATTCGGGCAACTGTCTAAGTGCAGCTAATTCGCGGAAAGTAGTTTTGGCTTCTTTAGCAGGATAGCCAAAGTAAACACGTCCACCTTCCAAATCATTCTTGACGCCGGATTTAGCGAGTATAATCGCTTTCTTGCCGATATGTAAATTTTGCGCAAGCCCAACCTGCCCAAATAAGACGACTTCATCCTCCAATACAGTCTTGCCACCGATACCTACTTGAGCGGCAAATAAACAGGATTTGCCCACGACTACACCATGGCCAATATGAACCATGCAGTCTATTTTGGTTCCGGCTCCGATAATGGTATCACCGGAGACGCCTTTATTGATGGTGCAGTTGGCTCCTATTTCTACATTGTCATGGATAATCACCCGACCACCGGAGCGCCATCTGATGTATTCGCTAGGCGTGCGCTTAAAATAAAAAGCATCCGACCCAATGACAGTGCCGGACTGAATGGTGACATTGTCGCCAATAATCGCATAGTCCTGGATGATAACACCCGCTTGGATATAGCAATTTTTGCCAATCTCTACATGGTGACCGATGACTACATTCGGCTCAATTATCGTCCCTTCTCCCACGATAGCATCATCGGCTACCATGGCTGTCAACGAGCGCATAGGCCGGAATTCGCGAACTAAAGAATCATAAGCTTCAAAAGGATTATCAACGATTAAGAGGGTTTTTCCTTCCGGACAAGGCACCACCTTGTTGAGTATGATGATGCTGGCAGCGGATTGAAGGCTTTTCTCAAAATATTTTTCGACATCTGAGAAGGTAATGTCTCCGGGTTGGACTTTGTGGATTTCATTTATCCCATGAGCCATTTGCTGGCTAGAGCCAACTATGTCAGCACCTATCTTTTGGGCAATCTCTGTAACCGGAATCGCTTGTGGAAACTTCATTAATTCTTTAGTTGTGTTAAGTAATTAGGATTTTGTTAAGACGTT
>JALVCY010000377.1 GCA_027009605.1 Saprospiraceae bacterium | reverse complement strand
CGTAATGATTTGAAAATCAAGTGGATAGACATTGAATTAGAGAGTTTTGGGCCGGACTTGAAAGAATTGAAAACGACGATAGAAGATGGAGCCAATGCCTTGTTTTTGCCTTATTTTTTGGGGATTCCGAGCAATCATTTGGCGGAGATTTTGGCCTTGTGTCAGGCGCATGATGTGTTGGTGATAGAGGATTGCCGGCATGCGCCCGGCGCTTTGTTTGACCAAAAGCCCTTGGGTAGTTTCGGGGATTTGGCGTTGTTTAGTTTTAATGCTATGATGCCGGTTAACACCATGCAAGGCGGGATGATAGCCATTAAAAATAATAAGGATTTTTCCGAAAGGATAAAGGAGATACAAGCGGCCGCACCATTTCCGGAGTTTACACAAAAAGAGATATTGGAAGCCTTTATTGATTTTTATGAAGACCGGAAGATACCGGATAAAGGCTTGTTAGATATTAAGCACGGCAATAAACGCTGGGAGAAAAAGTGGACATTTAGCGAAAGCCAAACCACTAAAATCTACCCCGCCCAAGCTGTTTTGGCGAAAGCACAATGGGAGCAAGTAGAAAATTTTAGTTATTTTCGCCAAAATCATCTTCGGGTGTGGCAGGCCATTGCGGAAGAGCATTATTGGTTGATGCCAAAGCCGGTGGCATTATCTGCGCCCGGTTGGTTGCGTGCGCCGGTGTTAGTTCCTGAAAGAGATTGGGATAAGGCCAAGTCCTTGCCGGAAAAACCGGAAATCGGGCGCTGGTATTGTGAGACCAGTTTGCCGGAAGGTATAGATTTGGATTTGTTTCCGAATACACGTCGAGCCAGTCGGGAGATGTATCAATTTCCTACGGAGATGTAGCGGTGGAGTTGGGTGTGATGGTTGACTCTTGAGCCCTACTATTGCCGATAGCTGGCTATTGGGAGAATGGGAACAAAATAAAATTTTGTTCATTCCTTCGAGTATTCATAATGGGTACTTTTCGGAGTAAACTCAAAACTTAACTTAAGCCAAAAAAATGAAAAAGAATAAGCGATTATTGGCCTTGGATGTCTTTCGCGGGGCGACGATGATGTTGATGATTTTGGTGAATACGCCGGGGAGTTGGGCGTATGTTTATCCACCTTTTCGGCATGCCGAGTGGCACGGATTTACGTTGACAGATTTGGTATTTCCTTTTTTTATGTGGATTGTGGGTGTGTCGATGTATTTGTCGATGGCCGCCGGTCGTGCGTCCCTACGGGGGCGGCGGATATGGAGTCGGGCATTTAAGATTTTCATGATTGGAGCCTTGTTGCGTGCGTTTCCTTTTGTCGGATTGGACATGGGTACGTTTCGGATTTTTGGGGTATTGCAGCGGATTGGATTGGCTTATGGATTGGCGGGAACGATGGTCTTAAAGCTTTCGCAAAGGCAATTATTGATTAGTTCGGTGGTCATCTTGCTGGGGTATTGGGGGGTAATGTATTATTTCGGGGGAGCTGCTCCCTATAGCTTGGAAGAGAATGCCGCTAGGCTGTTAGACTTGAAGGTGTTGGGCGCAAATCACATGTGGCATGGCCATAAAATCGCCTTTGACCCGGAAGGAATCTTGAGTACTTTTCCATCGGTGGTGACGATATTATTGGGTTATTTTACGGCTTGGATAATCAAGCAGGAAAAAGATTTGTCGGAGGCCATAAAAAAGATGTTCATTTATGGAATCATCGGTCTTGGATTGGGGCTGTTTTGGGGGCGTTTTTTCCCGATAAACAAAGCTCTTTGGACGAGCTCTTATGTCTTGGTGACCGGCGGGATAGCGAGTCTTGTTTTGGGTGTTCTGCTTTGGGTGATAGACATTCGGGGCTTGCGCAAATGGACTTTCCCGTTTCAGGTATTTGGGAAGAATGCCATTTTAGGCTTTGTATTGTCAATCGTAATTGTTAAGATACTGATTAAAGTGAAATGGGTGGATGATGCCGGGACGAAATGGAGTGGCTATTCCTGGATTTTTAAGAAATGGTATGCACCGGTATTTGGGAATATGAATGGCTCGTTGTTTTTTGCTTTGACTACGGTTGGGATGGTGGGGATCGTTTTGTGGTTGTTTTGGCGTAAGGGGGTGTTTTTGCGGGTTTGAGTATGCCTTCGGCGTTCAATTTGTTCAACTTGCCCTTCGGGCGTTCAAGTGCCTTCGGCGTTCAATTTGCCCTTCGGGCGTTCAATGTCCTTCGGACGTTCAAGGGGAAAGAGCTCCTGGCTGCCTACCCGTTATACCGTTATACTGTTGAGTTTGCTCCTAAAAGTCGAGAGTAGTGGTTTGCTCTTGAGTTTACAAAATTTTATTCTGTTTTCGCTCTTATTTTAACCCCCTAAATCCCCCTAAGAAGTGGGGAGTTAAGGTAAACAGAATAAAATTTTGTTCCGTGCTTTAATTTTTGACTGTAGTGATTAATTTGTTCAACTTGCCCTTCGGGCGTTCAAGTGCCTTCGGCGTTCAATTTGCCCTTCGGGCGTTCAATGTCCTTCGGACGTTCAAGGGGAAAGAGCTCCTGGCTGCCTACCCGTTATACCGTTATACCGTTAATTTCCTGCCTACCTTTCACCTTTCACCCTTTACCTTTGACCTTTAATTCACCTTTGACCTTTAACGGATCTCTTGGCCGCCTTCCCGTTACACCGTTATACCGTTACACCGTTACACCGTTATATTATACATTGGTACGTGTTAAAAGCATTTTGCTATACAATGTTTCTACTTTTATAACGTAAGATGTTCGTTAGGTTGGAATGTTGTTTTACCTTTGTTCAATAATCACTAGTTAAAATGATGCTAATAAATAATTTATTAGATTTGGTAAAATGAATGTAACAAATAGAAAAAAAGTACTAATTTTTTCAAATAAGATGGACTTTTCAACAAATAAAGCATGTGAATGGTTGAATTGGTACAATTGTGAATTTACAAGAATTAATGAGTTAGATTTTGACAGTTTGTCTGGTATGAAAATGGGAATCGAGCTTTCTAATTGTACATTTCAATTTCATATTGAATCTGATGCTTTTTCTGCTGTTTGATTCAAGGAGTTTGTTAGCACCCAAGGAAGGTTTAGGGTTGCCCCGCCTTTTTTTTGTCGAAGCAAAGCAGTTTAACGTTTTTTTAATAAAAAATTATTATCGATGAAAACGGCAATATTCAGAATTATTTGTAGTGCGTTGCTGGTAGCTTTCCTTGCATTTGATATGCTTGGACAAGTTGAACCGCAGGAAATTGTTAGCTACGTAAATAGACAAATTGATACTTTTCCCTGTGGAAAAAGGGATACGTCTTTTTCTATGAATTATTTGTGGGGGTGGTTCGATGTGCCAAATGACGCATATCGCATCGCACGTTGTTTTGATGCAAGAGGACAGGATGATTCTGTGATTTTTTATCTAAATAAAGCCATTTTAGATGGGTTGATATACCGTGATTCTTTATTGATATATAAGGATACATTTGTAATGCACTATCATAAGAGTATTGAGTTTGATTATTTACAATCATCGAATAGAAATACTGTGCAATACGATTCTTTGCGAATGGTTTTATTATCTTTAAAATCTAAAGATCAGGAGTGCCGTGGATATTATTCGGTGAAGCCTACAAGGGAAGAATGGGAAGGGCAGAAGCGTCGAGATTCTTTGAACCAGCTTGCGTTAGAAAAAATAATAATTTCTGTAGGTGGTTGGCCGGGAATATCAGAAGTAGGGAAAAAAGGGAGTCGTATTGCTGGGTTAATCGCAGTACACGCAGACAGGAATTTATCTTTCCAAGAAGAGTGCTTGGTGTTGATGTTTGAAGCATTGAAAAATAAAAATATTAACTCTCGGAATTTTGCAATGCTGTATGATCGTTGGTTGTTGGCAAAGACCGGTGAGCAATTGTTTGGGACGCAGATTGAGATGAAAGACGGAGTTTATGTTCCAAAGAAGTTAGCTTTTGGAAGAGATACGGTTGGTTATTTAAGAGATTACTTTATCTTTCCACCACTTGAACAATCATTAAAGAGGGTTAATGATTATTACCGAGCTAAAAAAGACAGAAATGCGAAAAACTAAAGATGTATTCGGCAATATTGTAGGGACTGTGAGTACAGACTTGCTGATTATGCTAGGCGTTGGGATATAATTTGGGATGTTAAAAAGCATAAAGAAAGAATGGCTAGGATGGAGGCAAAGAATAAGTAACCACTTTTAGCCACGTATTCACCTTGCGGGAAAAAAATAACCCATCTCCAAAACTGACTAAAAACCCATTTGAACAGCACGAAGAGCCAATTGAACCTGCTTGCAGCTGGCAGGCGGCCAAAGGCCAATTTGAACGCTGCGCTAGCAGCATTTGAACAAAAAAGAGCAAAAAAAATCTAGCCCCCAATAAAATCCAGATAGTGCTCCCGGTTAAGTACGCTAAAAGTAGCATTTTTATAAGCCTTTTTCCAAGCCACCGGAATTTTGGCTTTTTGCTTTGGATTCCATTTGATTTCATAAGCATGAAGCATGCCGTCTCGGTCTTCGATCCAATCAATTTCTTGTTGGTCATAGGTTCTCCAAAAGTAATTTGAAACTAGCAGTCTATTGTAACTTTGATATTTAATTCGTTCACTTAGTAAGTAATTTTCCCATAGAGCTCCAATGTCATTTCTTAATGCAATGGGGTTCAGGTTGTTGATGATAATATTACGAATACCGTTGTCATAGAAATACCATTTTGAATTTTTAGTTATTTCCTTTCTAAGGTTACGGCTAAAACCCCTGACCTTAAAAATGACAAATACCTTAGTCAATAAATCCAGATAGCGTTCTACTGTGTTTTTGGCAATACCAAGTTGGTTGCTAAGTTCTTGTATGGAAACTTCACTACCGACTTGAAAGGCTATCAGCCTGAGTAAATCTAATATTTTTTCAGATTTTTTTACTCCTTCAAAAGCCAAAATGTCTTTCAAAAGGTAGGCATTTAAAATTTCTTTTAAGTAGGTTGCTTTGTCGGTAAAAAGCTCATATTGTTCGAGTTCGGGATAGGAGCCTAAGATTAGTCTTTGTTCCAATTTTTCTTTTGTTTCTTTGAATGTTTCTTCTTTAGAAAATTCCATTTGTGCCAAAGGGTATAAAAATAAAGTATTTTTTCGCCCTACCAATGGTTCGCCAACGTCTCCGGAAAGAGAAAACGCAGATGAACCGGTGACAATAACCTTGACTCCCGGAATAGCATCTACTATCAATTTTAATTTTTTCCCAATCTCCGGAATCTCTTGTGCTTCATCAATAATGAGCAGTTTGCATTTGCCTAATAACTGTTTGTAGTTTGTAACGGAGCGCTCTCTTAATAGGAGAACATCATTATAGTCGTCTCCACGCAAAAAAATATAGTCATTGCGTGGAATCTCGGCTATATACTTTTTTAATAATTCTGTTTTGCCGACTCGTCTTGCGCCAATAATAAATAGTACCTTATTGGGCATGACCTTTTCACTCAGTTGGTTTGATATGGCTCGTTGGATGTATTTCATAAGCGCTAATTCTAACGGTAAAACACAAAAATAAGCAATTTTTTCTTCCTTTACAACCGTATTTAGCCAAATTAGGACATTTTATTGACTGAATTTAGCTAAATTAAGTCATTTAGGTATTTCTTGCCATCTGAGAAACGGGAATACTAGTTGTTAAGAAAAAAAGCCTTGTGGAAATCAATTGCCTTCGGCGTTCAATTTGTTCTTCGGGCGTTCAATGTCCTTCGGACGATCAAGTGGAAAGAGCTCCTGGCTGCCTACCCGTTATACCGTTATACCGTTAAACCGTTACACCGTTAATTTCCTGCCTACCTTTCACCTTTGACCCTTCACCTTTGACCTTTAATTCACCTTTGACCTTTAACGGATTTCTTGGCCGCCTTCCCGTTACACCGTTATACCGTTATACCGTTACACCGTTATATTATACATTGGTACGTGTTAAAAGCATTTTGCCATAAAATATTTTTATTTTTTTGGCGTAAGATGTTTGTTGGATTGGAATGTTGTTTTACCTTTGTTCAATAATCGCTAGTTAAAATGATGCTAATAAAAGTTGAATAATACCATACCCTTATTTGGTCATGAAGAATCTGCTACTCTTTTTATTTGTTTTACTTTCATACCATACCTTTGCTCAAAGAGAAATATTCGTTCAGGTAACGGATGAAGATTCTGGGGATATTTTACCTTTTGCAAATGTATATCTACAAAAAAACAATATAGGCAGTATCGTAGATGCTTCGGGAATTGCTCAACTCAACTTATCTGCTAGTTATTTTTATAAAGATTCATTGAGATGTTCTTTTGTTGGGTATCGGGATACTTCTATTTACGTGGACTTGTTTAAAAAGACTCACTTTGATGTGCATTTGAAACCTGATTTTATTCAAATTCAGGAAGTCGATATTCGGGGTAAATTGTCAAAAATCAGTGCAATAGAAATCATCAAAAAAGCCAGAAAGAAGATAAAAAATAACTACTACAAGAAGCCAATAAATTTAGACGCTTTCTATCGAGAATTGATTTATCAAAATGATACCTGTGTCCTATTACAAGAAGCGATTGTAAAGCTTTATTATACGGGTTATCCACAGAAAAGGTATGTAAGAAAGTCTTTTCGTAAATATTATGGGGATAGCTATTATTTTCGACATTCTGGAGGTAGTCTTTATTTTGGATTACCCCAATATTTTAAATATTATAACACAACGAAGGATGAAGCAAAAATAATCGTCTGCCGAATTAGTGATTATCAAGGAGAAGGGCGTATTCCTAGTCCTAATGGTGGGCCATTAGCAATGACTGCCTTGGATAAAGTTAAATACCTTTCAGATATTTTGGATAGAAGACTACGCAAGAAGTATGTCTTTAAAAAGACGGGTGCTGTGTATATTGGCGATCGTATTTGCTACACTATAAATTATTTTCCTAAAGCACCCGAACTTGTATATCAGCCATGGAATAGAAAGATGAAATATGCTGTTTATGAAGGGACAATTTTTGTAGATATTGAAGACTTTTCCATTGTGCGGTTAACTGCACGTTTTGCAAAGAATACCAAATTGGGAATCTACAAAAATAAGGAACGTTGTAGGCAGTTTCCGGATGTGAATGACTTGGAAATTGACTATGAAAGAATTGGGAAAAAAATGGTTGTAAAGCGCATTCTTACGGAACAAGTGCTGATGCCTTCTAGGGATACAAAAGGACGGTGTTTGGTGATTCCCCATAGGTACAAATGTACTCGTGAATTAATTGTTAATAATGTGAAATTGGATTCTGTACAGCATTTTGATAAATCAGATCCCACTTTGTTGAAGGATATTCAATATGCTAACTTAAGAGATTTTCCAACTGGTTATAATAGTGAGATATGGGCAGAGTATGAGAAAGGGGATAGTTATAAGTCCCTGACAAACAGTGAAATAGACCAATTGGAAAAAAATAGGAAGCTGGAAAAGCAGTTTGAGAATAGATTTTATAAAAAAGATTTACAACCGCCCAACCCGCAGGAAGATTATGATACCGTTACCTTAAATAATCAAAGGATGGTTGATGCCTATAGATGGTTGGAAGATTCGCATGATGTGCGGACACAAGACTATATTGCCCAAGAGAATGACTATTTTGAAAACTTCTTTAGACCTTATCAGTCTAAGTTTTATAAGATTTATTATGCAATTACCCATGGTACAAAAAGGTGTAATAATAACTCAATATCAGGAGTGCCTAGTGTGAACGTAAGTTATGCCCCTACTGGAGAATTCGGCTTAATGGAATACGATTCTTCGGACGTATTTAGCAAAATTGTTGTGGATTTTGCAGAATTAAATGCTGGAAAATCAACATTGAAATATTTTAGTTTAAGTCCATCTAAAAACCAAATAGCTATGGTGTTTGAATATAATGATAATCAAATGCTTTATATCAAGGATTTAACGACGGGTTTATATGTTGATTCTTTAAGTAATACTTATGAGCAAATTTTTTGGAAAAATAATGATAATTTATGTTATGTTACTTTGGATGCGACAGGAAGGACGGACGGTCTGTTTGTGTTTAATATACCATTGAAGGAGAACCGCATGTTACTACAACCGATAAATAATACGTATGAGATAGAGCGCTATAATACGGCTTTGAATTCGACTATTATTAATATTAGAAATTCATGTGACAACTCGTTTTATTACTTGCCTGATGCAGATAGTCTTTACGTTACACAACTCACTGGATATGGAGAGCTAGTGGGGGATTGGGTAAGAGAAGATAGTACTTATTGGTATGTTTTGGGGAGTAAAAATGGCGAAAAAAAAATGATTTTCCGAAAGGAAAAAAATGGGAATATGGATTGGGAAGTTATTTTACAGCCAAGAGACGGAGAATATTTTGATAATTTTTTCCGAAAGGACGGTTCTGATTTGGTTAAAATTATTAAAGGAGGAAAAACAAAGGTTTATGCCTACTCGGTCGATGATAAATCTCGTAAAGAACTTTCCCTTCCTGAAAAGCATCATGCCTTAATGTTTGAAGATGCTCATTTAGAAAGAGACAGTCTCCCTGATTTTTATTATGAATCGCCTAATATTCCCGGACGGGAATACATGTTTAATTCAGTAAATCAATCACTATCTTTTAAGCCATATTTGTGTTTTGATGAGCATGAAAAAGTAAAGCAAAAATATATCTCTGAAACGCTTGAAGTTGAAGCAGAAGATGGGCAGTTGATTCCGCTTACGCTTACTCGAAGTGCAAAAAAGAATTTAGCCGTCAAAGGTATTCTGTTGAGAGTTTACGGTGCTTATGGTGCTTTTATGGAAGCGGGTTATGATGAATTTTTAAAAACATTGATGGATAATGGGTACGTTATAGCAGTCGCTCATGTTAGAGGAAGCAGGGCGAAAGGTACACAATGGTATCAAGCAGGAAAGGGCATGCAAAAGAAAAATTCTATTTCTGATTATTTAGCTTGCGCAAAATATCTTAAACAGAAAAAGAAATATCAGACGGATAAAATCGTGGCTTATGGTCAAAGTGCAGGGGGGGTGGTTGTTGGTGGAGCAATAAATGAAAGCCCGGAACTTTTTGTAGCGGCTATTTTTGATTATCCATATTTGGATGTTATTAATACAATGTCGAATGATAAATTATATTTGACAACAACAGAGTATTGCGAATGGGGAAATCCTAATTTAGAAAACGAGCTAGCTTATATGCATTCCTATTCTCCCTATCAAAATATTAAGAAACAAGAATATCCCCCTATGATCTTTTTGTCCGGTCTTAAGGATAGGAGTACGCCCTATTGGCAAGTGATAAAAAGTGTGGCTAGGTACAGGGAAAATAATACAGGCATCTCCGAAATCTTATCATTCACAAGCAATGGTCAACACCCAGGCTTAATTCCATATCAACAAAGAATGAAGGAAATGATGTATCTTTACTTTTTTATTGAAAGTATTTTGGGCTAAACAAATATTTTCTTTACCGAATCATTGATAAAAAAACAAAATCAAAATGATGAAAAAAATCATACTCTTTTTATTAGCAATTGTATTTTGGACTGCTTGTAAAACGCAAAAACGAAGTGTTACTCAGACAAGTAGGACTGAAAAAGTAGCGGAATCATCTGTAAAGGTTGACAAGGGAAAATATGCAATCTTAATAAAAGAAGCCTTGGCGCTTTATGAACAAAAGGACTATTCTTCTGCCGCAAAAAAGTTTCAAGAAGGGTTTGACGCAATGGGCGGAGATGTGGCTGATGATGACAGGTATAAGGCCGCTTGCGCAAATTCATTAGCAGGAAATAGCGATGAGGCCTTTAGTCATTTATTTAGATTAGGGAATGTTAGTAGATATAGTAACTTAAAGCGTCTTACGACTGATCCAGATTTGGAATTTTTACACAAAGACAAAAGGTGGGATGAGATTGTTGAGATTGTAAAATGGAATAAAAAAAACGAACCAAAATATTCAGATAAGCCTTTGGCTGCAAAGCTTGAAAAAATATTTACAGAAGATCAAAAATATAGAAAACAGTTACCCGGAATTCAGGAAAAATATGGGATAGAGTCTAAAGAAGTCCGTGCCCAATGGAAAATCATAAACGAAAAGGATTCTCTAAATTTAATTGAAGTTCGATCAATCCTAGACACAAAAGGTTGGTTAGGACCAGCTGCTGTTGGAAAGAAGGGGAATTTGACGCTATTTTTAGTAATACAGCACGCGGATTTAGGGACTCAAGAGAAATATTTGCCAATGATGAGAGAAGCGGTTCAAAAAGGAAATGCTAGGCCCAGTAATTTGGCTCTTTTAGAAGATCGGGTGGCCTTGCGGCAAGGGAAGAAACAAATCTACGGAAGTCAAATATATACTGATAAAGAAACGGGGGAAGCGTATGTTGCACCGCTAATTGACCCGGAGCATGTTGATGAAAGGCGTGCGAAAATGGGGCTGGGAAGACTTGCTGATTATGCTAGGCGTTGGGATATAATTTGGGATGTTAAAAAGTATAAAGAAACAATGGCTAGGAAGGAGGCAAAGAATAAGTAACCACTTTTAGCCACGTATTCACCTTGCGGGAAAAAAATAACCCATCTCCAAAACTGACTAAAACCCCCATTGAACGGCTCGAAGAGCCAATTGAACGGCCAAAGGCCAATTTGAACGCTGCGCTAGCAGCATTTGAA
>JALVCY010000376.1 GCA_027009605.1 Saprospiraceae bacterium | reverse complement strand
ATTCATGTAAAAATCTCAACAAATACCCAAATCTCTCAACTAGCGCAGCGAATCAACTAGCGAAGCCTGCGAGCGAATCAACTAGCGAAGCGAATCAACTTCTTCAACTTTCTCAACTAGCAGAATAATGAACCACGAAAGCCACGAAAAAACACGAAAAATCTGCGAAAATTCATGTAAAAATCTCAACAAATACCCAAATCTCTCAACTAGCGCAGCGAATCAACTAGCGAAGCCTGCGAGCGAATCAACTAGCGAAGCGAATCAACTTCTTCAACTTTCTCAACTAGCAGAATATCGAATGTAGAATGCCGAATGTCGAATAACGAAGTAAAAAGCACAAGCCAAAACCAACTACTCCCCAATCAATATAACCCGTTCCGCAAACCACTTCTCCCCCTGCAAAAAACTGGCAATATAAGTTCCTTTCGGCAAACCGCTAATATCTATGTCATGATAGGAGTGCGATTTTATTTTTTGCGAAAGCACCACTTGACCTATCAAATTGGTGACTTTCAACTCCGTCGCCTCCTTGTCCAAGTCAATATTAAAAACGCCGGTGGTAGGGTTCGGATAAATCTTATTTTGGGGCTTATCGGGATGACCTATCAAGCTATGCACTTGGTGGTACGACACTCCGATTCCTTTTTGCGGAAGCTTCGGGCTAAAACTAGGCTTTTCCAGCTCAGGCACAAAGGGATGAACCAACACAAAACCCTGAACCAAATTATTCTCAATAGCCCATAAATCCTTAGACACCACAGACTTGGGCGAACGATTAGGGCTTAACTGATACCTAAAAGTCAACGCATTTTTTTGAAAAAATAGTTGATTTGTATATATGTTATCAACTAAAAATGAATGTTTTACAGCAAAAATATGCTTTCGATTCGGCGTTTTAGAGCTCCCCAACAGATTCAAAAAGGAAGGGGGCGTTTTTTTCTTATTAGGCAAGAGACTCAAGCTATTGCCCAGATATTTTTTAAAGGTATTGGAAGCCTTGGTATTAACCTGAAAATGGAATGGAGATTGGGCGACTTGCAACAAAAGCCCCTGAGCCATCAGCAAAGAGCTCACAAAAACAAAAAGGCTAAGTAAAAGATACTTCATAAGGTCTAATTTGGCGAATAAATCATACAGTGCGCAAAGTTAGTGTAAAAACGGGTAAATAGTCCTATTCGCTGCTTATATTTTTAGTTTTTTCACGACTTCAATATTGTCGGTTTCAATCACAACAAGTAGGAGTTTGCTCCAAAAAGTCGGATGTTAGAATTTGCTCTTGTGACTACAAAATTTTATTTGGTTTCTTCATCAAACTTTCCAAAAGTTTAAAACTTTTGGAAAGTTCAAAACCACCATATTTTATTCTGTTTGGAGATTTTGTTCAATCGCTCAACAATGCCGGCAGCTTCCTATTTGGTAATCTAATAGGGCAGCCTGACCACTAAGCTCACGCAGAAAACACTAAGACGGCACTAGGTCGTCTTAGTGTAATCTTAGTGCAAAACTAAGTGGCCTAAGTGGTAAGGAGCATATAAAAAAGAATTGCGGGAGTAATCTCAACATTCAACCCAAAACACAAGCAATTTCTCCCCCTTCCGGCAAAAAAATAACGAAAAAAATGGGATAAAAATGGATTTTCACACGGCAAATTTTCCGGAAGGGAAATTGCTGCACAAATATAGGAAAATCCCTTACATTTGCGCAAGCCTATCCCCAAAACTTGAGAAAAACCAACTTTGATAGGCTCTACACCTAACCAATAAAAATAAAATGAAAAACACCGCCTTAACCAACAAACACATTGAATTGGGAGCTAAAATGGCTCCTTTTGCAGGCTTCAATATGCCCGTCCAATACTCAACCATCAAAGAAGAACACCTGAATGTCCGAAAAAATGTAGGCGTTTTTGACGTAAGTCACATGGGCGAATTCATCGTTCGCGGCAAAGAAGCCCTAGATTTAGTCCAGCATGTCACATCCAATGACGCCGCTCGACTAAAAATCGGAGATGTGCAGTATTCCTGTATGCCCAACGAGCGCGGGGGAATTGTGGACGACTTATTGGTCTATCGCTTGACGGAAGAGCATTGTTCTAAGGGCGAAAAAGCCTTCATGCTCGTCGTCAATGCAGGCAACATGCGCAAAGACTGGAATTGGATTAACAAGCACAACCATTTTGATACCGAAGTGATTGATATTTCTGCCAAGACCGGCTTGTTGGCTGTACAAGGCCCCAAAGCGGTTCAAGCACTTCAGCCCCTAACCGATGTCAACCTTTCGGAAATCGAGTACTACCATTTTACGAAAGGGCAATTTGCCGGTTTTGACAATGTATTGATTTCGGCCACGGGCTATACCGGCTCAGGCGGATTTGAGATATATGCCGAAGTCGATCAAATCGCCGATATTTGGGATGCCGTCTTCAAAGCCGGGAAAAAATACCACATCCTTCCGGCCGGATTAGGCGCTAGAGATACGCTTAGATTGGAAAAGGGATTTGCGCTTTATGGCCATGAAATCAATCATTTGACTTCGCCGATTGAAGCGGGTTTAGGATGGATTGTAAAAGTGGACAAAGGGGATTTTATCGGTAAGTCCTTCATTGTCAACAAGAAAAAGAACGGAATCAAGCGGAGATTAGTGGGCTTTACCTTGGACGGTCGTCGAGTCCCGCGTCATGGCTACAAGATTTTCTCGGAAGATGAAAAAGAAATCGGATTTGTAACTTCCGGCACCTTTTCGCCTTCATTGGACTACCCTATCGGAACGGGATATGTACCCAAGGCCTTTCGGAAAATCGGTACAAAATTAAAAATTAAAGCCGGTTCTAAGTTTTTGGATGCGGAAGTGGCTCGGATGCCTTTTGTTTGAGTGGTGAGTGGTGAGTGGTGAGTGGTGAGTGGTGAGTGGTGAGTAGTGAGAGATGAGTAGTGAGTAGTGAGAGATGAG
>JALVCY010000375.1 GCA_027009605.1 Saprospiraceae bacterium | reverse complement strand
AAAGGCTTAAGCTTAGCAAAATGAGAAGGATTGCTTTGAATTTGTTCATTAGTTTGGTGGTATTAGTGAGTGCTTTCGCAAAAGGACTTGTACGATTATTTTTTTAGCTCTAGCTTCCTTTGCCGGAAAGTGGAGATAAAACGCCAAAGTTAGGTTTTTAATTGCTGGAATGGAGGGCTAAATTGTTTTTGTTGGTCTTCCTTAAGGTAGTGGCGGTTTTAACTACCAAATTCTTGGTATTCACCTATTTATTTGATGTTATACCAGAAAACCGTAACACAGGAATGCCGAAACTTATTTTAATTCTGATCTTGTTGCTGATAAAATTTGTTGGATATAAAATATTTAATTTTTGAGTTCACACCGAAAAGTATTCTATTCTAAAACCACCAAATTTTATTCTGTTTTGGGGCTTTGACTAATTTTGTTCAATCGTTCAACTGTTCAATTGAAAGTGCTGGCAATCAACTGTTCAACTGTTCAATCGAAAGTACTGAAAATCAACTAGTTATGTGCAATCAGTTGAACGATTGAACGCTTGAACAATTGAACAGAAAGCATGTATCCAGAATAAAATTTGGCAACTTTCCAAGCTATTTCAAAAAACCGACTTTTCGGAGCGGACTCACTGAACAGTAAGCACTCAATCAGAATAATTATTTGGCAACCTTTCCAACTATTTCAAAAACTAGGCTTTTCGGAGAAGACTCATTTTTAAAAAGAATACACTGCAAATGACATTAAATCAAATATTTTACCTATCTTTGCGCCCAGTCTACAAATTTACAATGCTTAAAAGAGCTAGTTATATCTTTCTATGTCTTGCCGCAATGATAATTGCGCTGCACAATGTGACTCCACATTTTCACCAAGAGCCAGTTGCCTCTAATTCCATCTCAGTCGAGAACCAATCCGTTTGGGATCTTCTTGCGGATGCTTTTGATATGGATATGGGAGATGGACATCTTGAGTTTTTTTCCAAGCATAAAGTTGATTTTTCTGAAAAGATAACTATTTGCGGATTATTGGACATTGTTCCTTTGGTCTCTTGGTTAGACCTTTCGGAAAAAATGGGAGAAGTCTTTTCTTCAGATTCATTTCTTTACCTAGCTGATTATCAAGACTTTAGGTTTTGTCTGTGCCAAGTTGATCGGGGTCCCCCGATATCGGCTTGATTTTAATTTTACTTCTTTTTTCTAGTGACTAGGTTTTTGCTTAGTCTATTCTTTTCGTGGATTGGATGTCTTTGTCCAATGCACTTCCATACAAAAAATTGAACTAATGTTTGACAAAATAATTGAATTCTCCTTAGAGAATAAGCTTTTGGTTATTTTGGGTGTCTTAGCCTTGGCTATTCTAGGTGTTTTTTCGGCAACGAAAATTCCATTGGATGCCGTGCCGGATATTACCAATAACCAAGTACAAGTGGTGAGTACATCACCAACACTTGCCCCTCAAGAAATTGAGCAATTAATCACTTATCCCATCGAAGCCGCCATGACTAATCTGCCAGGTGTCGTAGAAGTGCGCTCTATTTCTAGATATGGACTGTCTGTGGTGACGGTCGTATTTGAAGAAGATATGGACGGCATGTTAGCGCGGCAATATGTCCAAGAGCAGCTGAATATTGCAAAAGGTGAGTTGCCCGAAGGGTTGGCAGAGCCGGAGTTGATGCCCATAACTACGGGTTTAGGCGAAATCTATCAGTATGTTTTGACGGTAGATAGCGCCCATACTGGGCAGTATGATATTACCGAATTGCGAACCATTCAGGATTGGATTGTGAAGAGACAATTGAATGGCACCAAAGGGATTATTGAAGTGAGTAGTTTTGGTGGTAATTTGAAGCAGTATGAAGTGTCCGTGAATCCGTTTGCACTAAAAACCTATCAGCTGACCATGCAAGATGTCATTCAAGCATTGAAAGCCAATAACCAAAATAGTGGTGGTAGTTACATTGAAAAAGGGCCTTATTCCTATTATATTCGGACAGCCGGGCGACTTCAAACCATAGCAGAAATTAGTCAAGTGTCTGTTGCCAGAAAAAATGGGGTCGTTATTACGATTGGAGATGTGGCTAAACTTAGTATCGGAAGTGCTAAGCGATATGGTGCTATGACCATGGATGGACAGGGAGAAGTCGTTGGTGGTATTACATTGATGTTGAAAGGAGCTAATACTTCGGAAGCGTTAGAAAATGTCAAAGAAAGGGTCGCTAAAATACAGACCAGTTTGCCGAAAGGGGTGCATCTTTATCCTTATCTTGATCGCTCTCAATTAATCGCTAGAACGATTAGTACCGTAGAACGGAATTTGGTAGAAGGCGGACTGATTGTTGTCTTTGTATTATTATTACTACTAGGTAATTTGCGTGCGGGCTTGGTGGTCGCATCCGTTATCCCGTTGTCTTTGCTATTTGCTTTGACGATGATGAGATACTTTGGGATTTCTGCCAATTTAATGTCCTTGGGTGCTATTGATTTTGGAATAGTGATAGACGGGGCGGTGATTATTGTGGAAGGCTTATTGCATACCTTAACGATTGGTTATGTCGGACAAAAACTGACCCAGAAAGGTATGGATGATGTCGTTAAAAAATCTACGTCCAAAATCTATAGTTCCGCAGCATTTGGGGTGTTGATTATTTTATTGGTTTTTATCCCGATTTTGACGCTGGAAGGAACCGAAGGAAAAACCTTTAGGCCAATGGCTCAGACAGTTGGTTTTGCTATTTTTGGTTCATTGATTTTGTCGTTGACTTATGTCCCTGTAATTGCGTCGTTATTTCTTAAAAAGAAGATAAAAGCTTCTAATTCAATAGCTGATAAGTTGATGCGTTTCTTGCGTAAGCTGTATCTGCCATCCATCCAATTTACTTTAAAGAAACCGGCTTTTATTTTACTATTTGGTTTGTTGTCATTTTTATATACAGTGTTGGCATTCAATACATTAGGTGCAGAGTTTGTGCCAACTTTGGAAGAAGGAGATATCGCAATGCAGCAGTCTATAAAGCCCGGGAGCTCGCTCCAAGAGAGTATTCATACTTCGAGCCTTGCGGAAAAAATTCTTCTTGAAAATTTTCCTGAAGTAAAGCATGTAATATCAAAAATAGGTACTGCCGAAGTGCCCACCGACCCAATGGCTATTGAAGATGCCGATGTGATGATTATTATGAAGGATAAAGATGAGTGGGTGTCGGCAACGACAAGAGAAGAAATGATGGATAAAATGAAAGAAAAATTAGCACATATTACTTGGGCTTCCTTTGAATTTACCCAACCGATTCAGCTTCGATTTAATGAGTTGATGACAGGAGCCAAATCTGACATCTCTGTAAAGCTATTTGGAGAAGATGTCGCAATGCTAAAATCTAAAGCAGATGAAGCAGCTCTAATCATCGAGAAAATCCAAGGAGCTGGAGACGTAAAAGTAGATCAGACCGATGGTTTGCAACAGCTTAATATTAAATACAACCGACAAAGATTGGCACAATATGGCGTGTCCGTAGAAGATGTAAACCAAGTGATTCGGTCGGCTTATGCGGGGGAATTTGTCGGTAGTATTTTTGAAGAAGAGCGCAAATTTGATTTAGTTGTCAGGGTAAATCGAGCCTCACGAGAAAAATTGGACTTAAATCAATTGACCATCATGAGTGCAGATGGTGTGCCATTGCCCATCAGTGAAGTGGCTACGGTTCAGTCTATCGAAGGGCCGATGTTGATTACTCGGGAGCAGGCTAGAAGATTTATTAATATTGGTATCAATGTTCGGGATAGGGATGTGGCTAGTTTGGTAGCAGATATTGCTCAGAAATTAGATGCCGAATTGGTTTTGCCGGCAGGTTACGAATTTCAATATGGCGGACAATATAAAAACTTGGAGAATGCTTCTAAGCGGTTGATGGTGGCTGTGCCAATTGCCTTATTTTTGATTTTGTTATTATTGTTTATGGCCTTTGGAAATGTAGCGGACGCGTTGACTATTTTTATTGCAGTGCCTTTGTCAGCAGTCGGTGGTGTTATTGCTTTGCAGTTGCGCGGGATGCCATTTAGTATTTCTTCGGGGATTGGTTTTATTGCCTTGTTTGGGGTATCTGTTTTGAATGGGATTGTTTTGTTGAGTGCGATTAAACAGTTGAATGTCAATGAGTTCACGAGCCTAAAGGAGTTGATTGCTTCGGCAAGTGTGAGCCGATTACGTCCTGTTTTAATGACGGCATTGGTGGCAGCTTTGGGCTTTATTCCGATGGCTTTATCAACGGGAAGTGGGGCAGAAGTCCAACGACCATTGGCAACCGTGGTGATTGGTGGCTTGGTATCATCTACCTTATTGACGTTGTTGATATTACCAACTATTTATTATTTGATTAATCGCAAAAAGTGGAAATCTAAGCTTTCATTGGTCATCATGCTATTGGTTGGATTTGCCTGGAATGGTCAGGCTCAAACCCAAATGACGGAAGCAGAAGTAATCAGTTACGCCTTATCCAATCACCCTGCCATTCAGAATAATCAATTGGAAGCCAACATGGAGCGGCTTAATAAAAAAGCGATTGGGGCATTGGCTCCTTTAGAGATGGGCTATGATGGCGGGCAGTTGAATGCCAAGGATTATGACCACGCTTTTTCGATTAAACAGGATGTCAGTAGCTTGTTGCAAAAGAAAGGTCAGGCGTCATACTATGACAAAAAGGCGCAAGCTATTTCTTATCGCTCAACACTGATGGAAAATCAGTTGGAGTATGATTTAAAATTGGCTTTTAATGAGTGGTCGTATTGGCAGAATAATTTGGCTACTTGGCAGGAGTTGGATAGCATTTACGAACAACTAAAAACAGTCGTGGCGCTTAGATTAAGTGCGGGAGAAGTGGACTTTTCGGAAGAAGCTTTGTTGCGGGTTCGGATGCTTGCGCTAAAAACCAAATTGCAGTTGCTTGCGCAAAAAGCATTGTCGTCAGAATATGCAATTCATCAATTGGCAAACTTAGAGAAAGATGTACAACTAGTTCCAACAAAGTTTTTAGCACACGCCAGTAGTGAGTTTGAATTATCGGTGGAAGATAGTCCTTTTTGGAAAGCCTATCAACTGGAAGGTCAAGTCTTAGAAGAAGCAGCTAAACTGAACAAACGCTTATCTAAGCAACCCAATTTGTCTGTAGGGTATCAGTTTCAATCTATTGAAAACGTATATGGTTTTCATGGTTTTTCTGTGGGTGTCGGAATTCCTTTGGATAGGCGAAAATCTCGTGTGCGAAGGCAACAAATAGATCTTGAGCGCCAGCAACTCAATAATAGCAGGGAGTTTGAAGCCAATAGTATTCAAATGAAAATCCAACGATTGAATAATGAGTTGGCGCTATTAAAGCAGTCGATGCAGCAATTTGAGCAATTGGAAATCAAAAGCAAAAGTTGGCAGACAAAATTATTGAAACAATATGAATTGGGTGAAATTGATTTTTTACGTTTTAGCCAAATTCAAGAGCAATTCATCCAAAACAAAAGTGATTATTTGGAATTGGTGAAGGCATGGAATGCCGCTCAACTTCAACTTTCTTTCTTAACTCAGAAAACAAAATAAAATGAAATATTCATTCAGAAATAATAACAAAATACTAAGTGGGCTAGTTGTTTTAGCCCTGTCTGGGATACTCCTTTCTTTTAATGCTTGTCAATCCGGTGATGAACCAGACGATATGCATGATGTAGCTTCTAGTAGTAATTCGCAGAATATCAGTGAGTTATTGGAAAGGAATCCAAAAATTAAGATTGGAGAATTAACTAAGCAGACCATCAGCAAAGAAGTGCATTGTACCGGAATGATTGATTTGCCGCCAACCGAATTAGTGTATGTGCATTCTCGGACTGCTGGTTTTGTTAGAAGGCTTAAATATATTCCAGGTGATTATGTGAAGAAAGGAACTCTGTTGGCTTTGATTGAAAATCCAAAACTCATAGAAGCACAAAGAAAGTTGATGGAAACAAAAGCAGAGTTAGTTTTTGCCAACAGTGATTTTGAGCGTAAGCGCCTATTAAAAGAAAGTAATGCCATACCAGAGAAAAGCTATCAAGAAGCTCTGTCTATTAAAAATAGATTAATGGCTACTTATGAAGGATTGAAAAGTGAATTGTCGTTGCTTGGAATTAATATTGATGCATTAGAGCATGAGCATAAATATCAGTCTTCGATTGGTGTCTATGCGGGCACTTCGGGCTATGTGCATTCCGTGAATGTGAATATGGGAGAGATGATTCATCCCGAAGACAAGTTGATGGAAATAGCTAATAATGACCACATGCACTTGGAGCTAAATGTCTTGTCGAAAGACGTTCCGAGTATTAAAAAAGGGCAAAAAGTACGGTTTAGGCTGCCAAGTGGAAACGATGTGCTATCCGCCGAAGTGGTGAAGATTAATCCTTTGGTGGATGCTGCTACGAATACCATGAGTGTGCATTGTCATATTGAGAAAAGTATGGCTGAGATAAAACCTGGTTTATTTGCCAATGCGATAGTCTTAGGTGAGCCAGAAGCACAGGTTGGGCTTTCGTTAGATGCCGTGACAAAGTATGGTGAAAAATACTTTGCTTATCGAATCGTGAATCAGGAACTAAAAAGAGAATTGCTGAAGAACCCAGTTATAACCGGTGAATGGGTTACCTTTGACAATAACCCAGTCGGAGAATGGGTGATTTCGGGAGTCTATTATTTGGGTGGGGGTGAATAGATTTGTTGAATTTACTGCGAGAAGTCGGATATTGGAATTTGCTCTTGACGCCACAAAATTTTATTCTGTTTTCGCTCTTATTTTAACCCCCTAAATCCCCCTAAGAAGTGGGGAGTAAAGGTAAACAGAATAAAATTTTGTTCATCGCTTTTATTTCTGGCATAGTGGACTTTTGGGAGTGGGCTCAACGATTATTTCAGAATCAAGACTTATTGGAGCAAACTAAATGATTGATTGTAAACAACATACGGATATTGAAGTGATTCAGCTAGCGTTGGCTGAATCAACGTATTTCGTATGTCTATACAACAAATATCAAGAGCAGTTTCTTAGATATATTCATCGGTTGTCCAATGTGGAGCCGGAAGATGCGGAAGACGTTTTGCAAGAAGCCTTTGTGAAGATATGGCGAAATATTCATAGCTTTGATACGAACATGAAGTTTTCGACTTGGGCTTATCGAATTGTGCATAATGAAACGGTCTCCTTTTGGCGAAAGCAAAAAACGATGGGTATCGAGCAAGTTCAAAGCTTGGGAGAAAGTGACGGTGCTGAAGACATGATGAGTAATGAAAGTGAAATAAATCAAAAGGAAAAAGCCATCCAAAAAGTGTTGAGTCAGCTGTCACCGGACTATAAAGCCATTTTGGTTTTGCGGTATTTTGAGCATTTGAATTATGAAGAAATCTCGGATGTATTAAAAATACCAATGGGCACTGTGGCGACAAGAGTTAATCGTGCTAAAAAAGGATTTGCAAAAATTGCAAAGGATAAAAATATTAATTTCTTTGAAGAGTAAAGCTATGACAAAAGGAGACGATTTTTTACAAAGAATAAAGCAGGAAGAACCCATCCCAAAATGGCGATTTAGGCTAGTCAATGTAAGTATTTGGCTGGGATCGATATTGTTTGTATTGGTCGGGGCCGCTGCTTTTTCGATTGTATTGTTTTCGATACAGCAGACGGATTTTAGTGTGATACGTCACATGTCGCATTCTCGATTGGAATTGTTTTTAGGCGTATTACCTTTGTTTTGGCTGATCTTATTAATCATATTTTTGGGTATGGCGATGATGAGTATTCAAAAGACCAAGCGGGGGTACAAATACACCATTATTCAATTATTGATTTTCTCTTTCTCATTTAGTGTATTGATAGGTACCGCTTTCTTTGTCTATGGTGGTGCTCAAAAATTGGAGCATGCCTTTGATATTCGGGTCTCTGCCTATGAGAGTATTCAGGAAAAGAAAAAATTGATATGGATGAACCCGGCAGATGGCTTTTTGTCTGGAGAGATTATCTCGGCCAAGGATGATCAGTTAATCTTAAAAGGCTTTGATGGAAAAACATGGACTGTCGAACATAAAGGTGTTTTTGTGCCACCTATCTTGAACTTGGAACCAGGCGAGAAACTCAAAATCATAGGTAAATTGACCGGAGACCATTTGTTCCTTGCGGAGGAAATTAGACCTTGGGGTGGGATGGAAATGATGCGGAGACGGCGCAGGGGATTGAAGCGGTAGGGTTGATGCTGGTCTTTTGTGTTGGTGGTGGGGAAAGAGAAGATTCAGGTCTCTTTTTTAAGAAATTGGCAGAAATCCTAAAAGTTTTCACATTTTTTTTAGCGAAAGCATCTTGATAATCAATTAGTTATAGAAAAATCCACATTTTTTACACAAAAGTGAAAGAAAATAGAAAGTGTGGCGTAGTAGGGCGTAAAGCAGGGATGAATATCCCATTTTCTAACACACAAAAAAATGATTATGAAAAATTTAGGAATTTTGAGTCTACTGGTTCTGCTAATTTTGTCCATGGGATTTTTTACATCTTGTGATGACAATGAAGATGTAACACCTGACCCTGTATTGGTCATGACAGATGAAGAGCAACATGATTTGCTGTATATGCGAGAAGAAGAAAAGTTGGCGAGAGATGTGTATAACTATATGTACACAAAGTACGGTCTTAAAGCATTTAAAAATATCGGGAAGAGTGAGCAGAAGCACATGGATAAGTTGTTGGTGATTATCAATAAGTATGGATTGACTGATCCGGTTGCCTTATCTCCGGAAGTTGGTCAGTTTAGCAATGCAGATTTACAGAGCCTTTATGATGCATTGATTGCAAAGGGAGACGTCTCCTTGGAAGAAGCATTGGTTGTTGGAGCGACTATTGAAGATGTGGATATATTCGATTTGGATAATGCCATAGATAAGACCAACAATGCTGATTTGTTGGATGCTTACGCAAATTTAAATTGTGGTTCAAGAAATCATATGCGTGCTTTTAATGGGCAATTAGAGAGTAAGGGAATTACTTATATTCCACAATATATTTCACAAGCTCAATTTGATACAACGATTAATAGCGATAAGGAGCAATGTGGGCAATAAGAAACGGTGTAATGGTATTTCGGTATGGCGGTACAACGGTGAGTCCATTCCGAAAATTCCACTCCGCCAAGAATTAAATCGACGAGCAAAATTTTATTTTGTTACCATACGGTTTCCTTTGCAGAAAGGGAAACCTATGGAAGGGTTATCAAAAAGAAAACAAAATAAAATTTTGTGGAGCCAAGAGCCAACCACAATAAACCGGAAACCAACAAAAATAATTAAATTCCAAAAAATAAAAACAGATGTCATGAAAATAAATTCTAAAGCCTTGATTATCAGCCTATTAGTCGTTACGTTTGGTGCCTGTTCGGACAAGGCAACTAGTCAAGAAAAACAAGCAACCACTTCAAGCAAAGCGGACAATGAAGGCTTGACATTGATCAAAAATACTTGTTATGCTTGTCACAATCCAAATACCAAATCACACGATGATATCATTGCACCCCCTTTGATTGCTGTGAAAAAACGGTACTCAATGGCTTATCCTTCGAAGGATGAATTTGTAAGAGAGATGACCAATTGGATTGTAAATCCGACGAAGGACATGGCACTAATGCGTGGAGCAGTTGATAAATTTAATGTAATGCCTAATTTGTCAATATCGAAAGAAGATGCGGAAAAAATGGCCAATTACATTTTTAATAATGACATCGAAGCACCGGCTTGGTTTGCAGAACATGAAAAGCAACAACATGGTAATGGAAAGGGTAAAGGTCATGCAGGGCAGGGTGGGCGTGCCAATGCTTGGATGAGTGAAATTGCGCTAGTGGATGGCAAAAAATGGAAATCAGATGATGCGACCATGAAACACATTGATAATCTAAAGCAGATTATTGCTGAGAATAAGGTGTTGGATGATGAAGCCGCACTTAAAGGCTTAGCTAAAAAATTAACCGGTGAGTTAGATCTTCTTTTTAATGATTGCACGATGGAAGGGCCTGACCATAATGCTTTGCACAAATACCTTGTGGCTTTGATTAACAAAAAAGACATGTTGAGAAAAGTAGATATCAACAAGGGGTGGAAAGTTGTGGCTCGAATTCAGGAGCAGTTAAATGATTATGAGCGATTTTTTCAGTAGGGAAAATTTTTGATTACGCAGGTTAAACCCCTGCTTTTTGATTGGTATAGACCTACAAGTTCTAACCCGTGTAGTATTGCGTTTTTATTTGAGTTGTAGCTATACTTGGGCATGGTGTGGACTTGCGGGTTGTGAAAAAGAAACAGGATATAATTTTGTGAAGCCAAGAGTCAACCACTGTACCTGACTTTTCTTATGGGGTAATATAATCCACTAAATCCTAAAAAGGCGTTACAAAATTATTTTGTAACGCCTTTTCAATGTCTTTATTAAAAATCCGTAACTGTTTAGGTGTTCCGATTTTAAGGCAAAAAAATAGGCATTTTTTTGGCTAAAATAGTGGGTCCCTAAGCAGTTACAAAAATCCTTACATCCCCGGAATCCTAAACATCTTATCCATTTTAGATTTTTTGAAATAACTGCCCCAGCCTTTTTTCATCCAGTGCCCGACAACAGGCATCGGAACTATTTTTTCTCGGTTGCTATCACGATAAACTAGTGCGGCTCCATCGCCGCTATCCATGACGCAAAGGATGTTGATA
>JALVCY010000374.1 GCA_027009605.1 Saprospiraceae bacterium | reverse complement strand
TTTGGTTTTTTGTGGGGATTTTACTTCATTATTCATTATTCGGCATTCTGTATTCGATATTCTGTTAGTTGAGGAAGTTGAAAGAGTTGATTCGCTCGCAGGCTTCGCTAGTTGAGAGATTTGGTTTTTTGTCTTTAACCCCTTAACCCTTGACCCTTGACCCTTGACCCTTGACCTTTAATAACCTTGACCCTTATTTTGGTGTCCATTTGAGTTCTTCAATTCCAAAGTCTAAGGCTATTTTGCGACCCAATACAAAAAGATAGTCCGACAAGCGGTTTAGATATCGCAGATGAATTAAGTCCACGGGCTCTAAATGATGTAAGGCCACCACATCTCGCTCGGCTCGACGACAGACCGTCCGGGCAATGTGAGCCAAAGAAACCACCGGATGTCCGCCGGGTAAAATAAAGGCGGTCATGGGCTCCAATTCGGCGTCCATTTGGTCAATGGCTTGCTCTAAAACCGTCACATCTGATTCATCGACCACCGGCAATTTGCCGGCCATGGCCGGAGTCGCCGCCAAATGTGAGCCCACATCAAATAGTGTTTTTTGTATGCGCAAAAGTTGCTCCTTCAAGGGCGCTGACGTCAAGTAATCCCGCAAATGCCCGATATGTGCATTCAATTCGTCAATCGTCCCATAGGACACGATGCGGATATGATCTTTGGGTAAACGTTTACCGCCAAATAACCCGGTTTCACCGGCATCTCCTTTTTTGGTATATATTTTAAAGGCCATTTTTTTGAATGGTTAAGGGTGGTTAGGGCTCAATGGTTAAATCTGCCACACGAATAGGATTTTCATTAATTTCGTCTAATTCGATGAGACCGTCTCTTAAACGAATGATGCGGTGGGTATGTTCCGCAATATCCGGTTCGTGAGTCACTAGAATAATGGTATTTCCTTCTTCGTGCAGTTTTTCGAGGATGCCCATGATTTCGATGGATGTTTTGGTATCCAGATTTCCTGTTGGTTCGTCGGCCAATATGATAGCGGGGTTATTGACGAGTGCACGGGCGATGGCGACTCTTTGCCGTTGACCGCCGGATAACTCATTGGGTTTGTGCAACATACGGCTGCCAAGTCCTACGGATTCAAGTTTTTGCTTAGCGATTTCCAGGCGTTCTGTTTTGCTGTATCCGGCATAGATTAAGGGGAGCGCCACGTTCTCCAAAGAAGATAAGCGGGGCAATAAGTTAAAAGTCTGGAAGACAAAACCTATTTCCCGGTTTCGGATAACGGCCATTTCATCATCGCTCATATTGCTGACGTTTTGGCCGTTGAGGTAGTATGTGCCGCTAGTTGGGGTGTCTAAACAACCAATCAAGTTCATCAGTGTAGATTTGCCGGAACCGGAAGGCCCCATCAAAGCAACAAAGTCATTTCTGAAAATGGTCATGGAAATATCTCTAAGCGCATGGACTTTTTCGGAGCCCATGACATAAGTTTTGCGCAAGTTTTCTGTTACGATAATGGATTCTTCTATCATTGGTTTTGTTTTCTTGATTCGGTTAGGACGAGTGGGCAAGAATTAAATATCGAGTACTTAGCTTTCGCAAAATTAAGCTTCAAGATAGCCTAGGCTAGCCCGATTTGAAGAAAAAAGAGCCCATACCCGAAACGAAAGCAATGCCTAAATATCCAAAAATTTCTTTACGCTGAAAAATCCGTTTTTGGTATCCGGTGCATTAGAAAGAGCTTCTTTTTGCGAAAGCATATCCGACGCTACATCTTCTCGAAGAGGGGCTTCTTCAGTGCCCAAATAAGCTAAAGGTTCCACTCCGGAAGTATCCAATTCATTGAGTTTATCGACCATTTTGAGCATTTCGTTGATGTCTTTCATCAGATTTGCCCGCTCTTTGTTGTCCAATTGGAGTTTGGCCAATTGTTCTAGTTTCAAAATTACACTTTCGTCGATAGCCATCGGGGTCTTTTTAGATAGGAATGGTGATTTTATCGTCCAAAATTACAATTTTTTCTTTGTTTGGGCAAGAGATAGTGGTTTTATGTGTTTAAAAGCATGGTGATTTTTGTACTTTTTAGCAGTTGATTCTTATCTTTGCAGCACCTAACACTTACCAGCTATGAGCAAAATAGAGTCTTTGAAGCACATCGCCATTGCGGGCAATATCGGCGCCGGCAAAACTACTTTAACCGGTTTGCTTGCCAAACATTTTGGCTGGGAAGTCCATTACGAAGATACGGAGACGAACCCGTATTTGGGTGATTTTTATGATGATATGCACCGTTGGTCTTTTAATCTCCAAATCTACTTTTTGAATAGCCGTTACCGGCAAATAGTGGATATTCAACGGGGCGACCAAACCATCATCCAAGATCGAACCATCTATGAAGATGCGTTTATCTTTGCGCCCAATCTCCATGAAATGGGGCTGATGGCCAAGCGCGATTTTGAAAATTATTTTAGCCTTTTTGAGACCATGAGCGCTCAGGTTAATCCGCCTGATTTGTTGATTTATTTGGAAGCCGACATCTCTACTCTGGTGGGTAATATCCAAAAAAGGGGAAGAGATTATGAAGGTAGCATTAGCATCGACTATCTCAAAAAACTAAACGAACGTTATAATAATTGGATTCGCTCCTACAAAGAGGGCAACTTGTTGATTATTAATACGGATAACCTTGATTTTGTGAATAAACAGGAGGACTTGGGCTATATCATCCGGCAGGTGGAAGGGGAGTTGAATGGGTTGTTTTGATGGGGTGAGTAGTGAGTAGTGAGAAAGTTGAAGAAGTTGATTCGCTGCGTTAGTTGATTCACGTCCCGATTACTATCGTGGATTCGGACTTCGTTAGTTGATTCACTCGTCCTTCGGACTTCGTTAGTTGATTCACTCGTCCTTCGGACTTCGTTAGTTGATTCACTCGTCCTTCGGACTTCGTTAGTTGATTCACTCGTCCTTCGGACTTCGTTAGTTGATTCACTCGTCCTTCGGAC
>JALVCY010000373.1 GCA_027009605.1 Saprospiraceae bacterium | reverse complement strand
CAGACTCAATTTTTATAGGAAAACTCTTTTAGTGTCTTTATGATAACTAGTGCGACCGAGACAAGGTGTCGCCCCGCCGGGGCTTCCGGTATCGTGCGATATTGTCTGTTACAAAGGTGTCACCCCTACGGGGCTGACGACAGAGAAGGCACAGCCGTGATGCCCATCCCTGAAAGCTCCAGCGGGGCGATATCTTGGTAAAAGACTAAAATATAGGGATATAGCTCCGTAGGAGCGACACCACGCTGCACTAGGGCATTGTAGCCAAATATAATTTTGGGAAGTCAAAAAGCTTTTCGGAGCAGACTCAATTATTCATAAACTTCCCCCATAATGGCCAATTTTTGCCCACGCCTGACCCCTTCGAAGAAAACCCTTATTTTTTTATGAAACCAACCTAGTTTTCGAGCATCATAAACCACTTGAATAACTCCTATGCCCCCCGGCTCAACCGGTGTTTTTGACCATTCGGGGACTGTACAGCCACAAGTCGTCCTAACCAATTCTATAACAATGGGGGCTTGAGAGATATTCTTAAATCGAAACGTTGTTTTCACCGGCTTCCCTTGCGGAATTTCATCAAAATCAAATTTCTTATCGGACAACCACAAGACTTGCGTAAATCCGGTCGCAGAAAGCCCTAATACCAGCCCAATCACCAGCCCATAAATCAGGAATTTACTCTGCATTTGTTCGGTCTAATAATTGAAAGCCATTGCCGTGGATGTTCACGATTTCGAGATTAGGGTCATTGCGCAAGTACTTTCTAAGCTTGGTTACAAACACATCCATACTCCTTGCGGTAAAATAATTATCTTCCAACCAGATTTTCTTTAAAGCTTCAGAGCGGGGCAAGATATCATTGATATTCACGCAAAATAGTTGGAGCAAATGAGCTTCTTTTGGCGAAAGCTTAATGTCTTCTTGCCCATTATTAAAGGAAAGGATTCGATTTTTAAAATTAAAGTGGTACTTACCGAAATCAAATTCATCCGGCAATTTTTCTTCGACCTTTTTGGTGGAGCGCTTAAAAATATTTTGGATTCGGAGCAGTAATTCTTCGGAATTAAAGGGCTTGGTGATATAATCATCTGCTCCTAATTTTAAGCCTTCAATCACATCTTCTTTGAGCATTTTGGCGGTCAAAAAAATCATGGGTACATCTTGATCCTTCTCGCGAATGAGTTTGCCTAAAGAGAAACCATCCATTTTGGGCATCATGACATCCAGAATGCACAATTCAAACGTTCCTTTTTTGAATTGCGCCCAGCCGGCTTCGCCATCGGTTGCCAAAGTCACGTCATAATCGTGCATTTCCAAGTACGATTTGAGTACATCTCCAAAATTCAAATCATCCTCTACTAATAGTATTCTATTGTTTGCCATAGTATCATTTTTCGTTAGGGCTATTTTTTTGTTTTCTTGTTCGGGGTATTATTTGGGAAAGTCAAAATAAACCGACTCCCCTTCCCCAAGTCACTTTCTACGGCCACACGCCCGTGATGCAATTCTATAATCGTTTTTACGTAAGATAATCCCAAGCCAAAACCCTTGACATCATGTCGATTGCCGGTGTGTACCCTATAAAATTTCTCAAAAATATGTTTTTTCGCTTCACGTCCCATCCCTATACCGTTGTCACTTATAACAACTTGAATTCCAGCCTTTACATTGCGTGTTAGGACAGATATTTTTGGATTTTTCGGTGTATATTTGTTGGCATTATCCAATAAATTATGGATTACATTGGAAATATGCGTTTTATCGAGTAGTAATACGGGGTCGGTCGCTTGCAAATCCATTGTTATTTGGCCGTTCTTTTGCTCGACTTGCAGACTGATATTTTTGGCGGCCTGCTCGATGATTTGATGCAAATCGACGGGTTCCAAGTTAATCTGGACTTCTTTTTTCTCCCACCTTGCGGAATTTAGGACTTGTTCTACCTGTCGATGCATCCGTTTATTCTCTTGACGAATAATTTGAGCAAAACGCTTCACCTTATCCGGATTATGGATAATGCTTGGATTCGTAATGGAATCTGCAGCCAAAGAAATCGTCGCAATCGGTGTCTTAAACTCGTGCGTCATATTATTCATAAAATCCGTCTTCATCTCTGAGACCTTTTTTTGTCGCAAGATAATGAATATCGTATAAGAAAAAACAAACAATATAATCCCCGTAAACAATACTGCAGCAATCACAAAAGGAATCAGGGACGAACGGATATAATTACGTTTTTTGGGAAACATAACCAATAATTTTCCCGGGGATTGTTCGTCTTGTGGAAACAAATAAACGCTATACGGTGATTTGGCTAAGTCCTTAAACCGTCGTTGAATTTGTTGACTACTCCCATCTATCAAATAATGCCCATTATAGATGACAAACTCCTGTTTGGAGCTAGAAAGCACGCCATAATTATAATCTAAGCTGATGCCATGATTTTTCATTTCCGTTTGGATAAAAGACTCTAATTTATCGACAGGCACTCGTTGGGCAACGGGCAATTTATCCATTTCTTTAGTCAATGCGTTAAAAGCGCCTACCTTATCATTTTTTACTTTTTGGGGGTCAGACAGATTGTTCATCATATCCAACAGCGAAAAACCTTCATCAGATTTCTTTTCTATTTCTTCTGCTGAATATCCGTTAATGGTATTCAAGGCGTCCGCTTGCTCACTGCGCTCCAACCGCCCGGCCACCTTGGACAAGGCCGCAAAAACACTCTTATCAAATTGCTCTGTATTCAACTTTATCCCCCGACGGATAGAATAAACTTGCAAGTAGATGATGCCCGCTAAGGCCACCACCATAATGCCAATTATCCACTTTATTTTATTTCTCGTCATGAAGCTTTTGCTTTGCAACCCGAAAGATAACTATAAAAATCTGACTATTTTAACTTTCGTGAAATATGACCGTACTTTAACATGAATTTAACGACTTAGATTTTGAGATTCCGGTGTCTCGATTTGGCGACATCCGCATCATCCGTAGATAAATCCCCATTGGGACGCAGGCCGTGCGTCCCAACGGGGATTTATCCTTGCTAACTGCTTATCATCTGTCTTTTAATTGCCCGTGGCGCCTTATGGCTTCGCTCAATGGCTACATCGGCAGTTGAAACAGCCGTTACATTCAACATGGGAATCTGTTTGGAATTACCTTCCCGCAGTATGGCCATACCGACCTATTACCTAGCAAAAGCAACGTTAACCTTTAAGGCATTGTGCAATAATAAAATGCTCCATTAAGGCAACGGTTTGACCCAAGCCAGCAACAACACCCAGTAAAGCAACAGCAAGGCCATTCCGGCCAACAAAAAAGGCCGGAACATCTCGACTTTGGTCTGGTGGGTAATCACCTCTATTTTGGAACGCTCCAGATGGTTGATTTCACGATAGATTTCTTTTAGTTCTTTTTTGGAGTGGGCTCGATAGTATTTACCGTGGGTATATTGGGCAATCCGCCTAAGTAGAGTTTCATCAAAATCGGAGGGCACCGGTGCAAACAAAAAGCTCCCATCCATCCGCCGGCGGACAGGCATTTCCACCATTCCTTCCGAGCCCATCCCTATCGTATAGACTTTCAAACCCAACGTTTTGGCCAATTCGGCAGCGTCCATCGGATTGATATCTCCCCGGTTATTGGAGCCATCTGTCAGTAGCACCACAATTCTACTTTTCGCCTTACTATCTTTCAATTGATTGACAGCGGTCGCCAGTCCCATGCCGATGGCCGTTCCCATCTCTAGGTTTTCGGGAGAGAGTTCTTTGATTAGCTTGATTAATGTTTCGTAGTCAGTCGTCAAGGGGCATTTCGTGTAAGCTTCTCCGGAGAATACCGTCAGACCTATTTTGTCTCCTTTTCGTTTTTTCACAAAGTCAGCCGCCAATTCTTTGGCCACTTCCAAGCGATTGGGGTCAAAGTCCAAAGACAACATACTCGGGCTCACATCCATGGCCAGCATGATTTCGATGCCTTCTCCTTTAAACTCTTGATGCCGGATAACTTTTTGCGGACGCGCCATCGCCAAAACCAAACCCATCAAACCCAATAATGGCAACCAAGGCGAGATTTTATAGGCGACCTTTTTGGGCGTAAGCGTCGTCTGTGCATGCTCCACTTCGGGCATGGCAATAGCCGGCGTTTGTTCTCTTAACCACTTACGCTTCCAAAACAGAAGCAATAAAACAGGAATTAAAACCAACCAATAGGGCTGACTCCACTCCCACTGAACAGGCAGTGCATTGGCTATGTCGGCTCCAAAAATCATCCGTTCGTATTACTTTTTACCCAAGAAATAGCTTCCAACAAGCTCTGTCGTTGACGTTCTTCGGGCATGGTCATTTTCGCAAATTTGACTAAATCGGCATCATTCAACAATCTCATCAACAAGGCTCTTTGACTTGGACTCAACCGGCGCAAATCTCTTTCAATCTCACGAGTCGTTTCTTCTAAGGCAGGGACTTTAAATTCCCGCTCGATATATCTTCTTAGTATTTGCGAAAGCTGCACTTGCGTCTCTTTGGGCTGCTGTTGCCAGAGTTGAGTATCGTATAATTCTTGCAAAGCGGTCAGGGCTTCTTCCTTTGGCGGGATAGCCGGCTCTTCCTCTTGTACAAGCTCTCTAGGTGCATCTTTTCGCTTGCGCAAAAACCAAAACAGCGCAAAGGCCAGTCCCAACAAAATCAGAGCCGCAAACAACTGCCAGTAATCTCTCCAAGTTTTGGGCTCTTGGATAATGGTTCTCAAGTTTTGGGGCGGCTCCCCGGCCTTGATGACCGGAGCGACAAAAAACTTTACCGGCTTCGAAGCATAGTTATAAGTTGTATCATGCTTGGCCACCTGATAGACCACCGCCGGCAACTCAATCCAGCCTGAATCCAAAAAAACCAAAGCATCTACTTCTTCCTTCAGGATTTCCTTTTCTTCTTTTGTCTGCTCATCCAAGGTATCATCCCTAGACAGTATAGGGTCGGTTACAAATTCCAAATATTCATTTTTGGGTAGTCCCCGCAATCCGTCTCCGGAGAGCGCTACAGACTTTCCATATTCTACCCGGGATTCGATGTGTACGACATCTCCAATATGCACGGTATCCTTGTCCACCGTCAGGCGAACAGAGACGTCATTCGCTTGCGCAAAACCCAGCACAGGCCACATCCAAATAAAAAATAATAATTTGAAACTCAACCTGCTCATTTTCCCAAATTTGAATTTCTTTTATTAAAAAAAGCCATCATTGACTTAAAGGCCGAATCCGAAGTTTTGATGGTCAAGCTATCTGCTCTGGCACTAATGAAAGCATCCTGAAAATAGGCGGTTTGATTATCATAAAATTGCTCCAACAACTCTCGATCCGTAGAGCCAAAATCAATTAATTTTTCGGTATTGCTTTCCGGATCAAAGACCTTCACCAAACCGGCTTTGGGTAAGTGCTCATAAAATTGATCCCAAATCCGAATGCCAATCACTTCATGCTTTCGCGAAAGCAAGGCCATCTCCTTGGTATAACCGGAATCCAAAAAATCTGAAATAACAAATATCAAGTGATGCTTTTTGAGCACCCGTCTCAAAAACTTCAGCGACTGCGCTATATCCGTCTTTTGATCTTTGGCTTCCAGCAAGACCAATTCTCTAAGAATTCTTAACAACTGCGCCTTTCCCTTTTTAGGGGGTATAAACGACTCATTATCAGACGAAAAGAGCATCAAGCCCACCTTATCCCCATTCCGTTCTGCGGTTACTGCCAAGGAAGCGCACAACTCCGTAATTTGCCGGGACACGGTCTTTCCATGCGCTCCAAACAAGGTCGAGCGACTAATGTCCACCACCAGCAAGACAGACAGCTCGCGTTCTTCTTCAAATATTTTGATATGGGGAGCGCCCGTTTTGGCGGTCACATTCCAATCAATACTGCGAATATCATCCCCATATTGATAGGGCCGCACCTCGCTAAAGGTAATCCCCATCCCTTTAAAATTACTGTGGTATCCACCCGAAAACATATCTTTTGTTTTCTGCCGGGTATTAATTTCCAACAACCGTACTTGGCGCAACAATTCTGCCGGAGTGATATTTTCTCGTTTGGCCATCAATGCAGTTTACGAAAGTGTTTGATTAATTTTCTATTTTTAATATAAGACTTTAATTTTGCGTAAGGAATCACCACGCCATACTGTCCAAAAACCGGATGAAAACTTGTACAAAACCGAACGCCATCGGGTTGCAGTACAAAGTTTTCGAAAGTAGATTTTCGTACCCAATCGACAAATTCTCTGTTCTTCTTTAATGGATGTTTGCCAATATTTTTGATGGCTTCATTCTTGACCATCAATTTTAATTGTTCATGGGATTCAAACAAATTATCATAGTCCAAAAATTTCTTTTTCCGGATGTCAAAATTGATAGATTGGACTGTATATTGGTTAGTTTCCGGCCGGTAGGCAATCTGAAACCCACTAAAAACGTAGGCATCCCGGCAATACACATTTAGATAGCTATAAGCCGCCGGGGCATTCAAGATATGGGGATATTTTTGTTTTGCTTTTTCGGCGGCCTTCACTTTTTGGCATTGCTTAGTCCATTGGGCGGCTTGTGCATCCATCACATCATCGAACGCATCAATTCCTAATTTGGGATAAATAATACTATATCTAAAGGCCTTAGAAATATCAGCTGCACAAGTTTCCGTATCAGACAAAATAGGTCTCGTATGGATTATTTCTTTTGTCCCGCCCATTTCAAAGAAAGCTTCTAACTCTCCGTTTTGTCCAATATTTCCATAAATATCTCCAACGTGTTTTCCATTCTCACCCACCGCAACCAAATCCACTTTATCACCTATCATCATACCGCTCAGGTACAAAGTCTTTTTCTTTTCTGCCAAGTAAATAGTCCCTTGCAAATCCCCGTTGCCTATGCGCTGCAAGTTCATATATACATTTTCTCCATCCACTAAATGGCCTTGGTGATAAACCAACCATTTATCAACGAAGCAAGCGGGGGGCACGACGGGTACATCCTGTGTATATCGACCATTTACGGTAGAGATTACTTCTTGCATAGAGCTCACCAACTCCCCCTTAAACCTTTGATTATCAATAGAATAAGTCATTTTTCCTTGATCCACGCCTTGCTCATCTCTCAAATACAAAAGGGAGGGCGTCCCGCTCATCAACAAGGCTTCTTTCTCATGTGGAAAGTAGAGTACGCCCCTGACCGATTCACCGTTTTGTTTGAGCACGATTACGCTACCTTCCATTTCATCCATTCTGGTGGCGTAAGTTTTGACTTTCAGGCTATTGGCTCTTTCTCCCAAGTGTTTTAGGCAGACTTTGTCCAAGGTGGCCGTTTGGGTGTACCCCCAATGCCAAGCAAAAATAAAAAACAGGAGTCCAATTTTTTTCAATATCAAGGTACCAAGATTTTATCTAAAATCTTATTGACAATATCGTCTTTAGTCACAAGCTCTGCTTCCGCTTCAAAAGTAGTACCGATGCGATGTCTCATTATATCCGGTGCGATATTTCTTACATCTTCAGGAATCACAAAGCCCCGCCGATTCAAAAGCGCCACCGCCTTAGCAGCAATTGCCATGGCGATACTCGCTCTTGGTGATGCCCCGTAATTGATAAAAGGAACAAGATCCGGCAGTCGAGCCGATTTGGGGTCCCTGGATGCCGTCACAATATCTAAGATATAATTTTCGATTTGTTCATCGAGATAGACTTTTCTGACCAGCTTGCGCAATTTCAAAATATCACCTACGGAAACCACCGGCTGCACCTTTGGAAATCCATTTTCCGCAAGGCTACGGCGCATAATTTCCTGCTCATCAGCCCGATTGGGATAGTCGATGGTCAGATGCAACATAAAGCGATCTTTTTGAGCTTCCGGCAACGGGTAAGTTCCTTCCTGATCAATCGGGTTTTGGGTCGCCATCACCAAAAAAGGTTCTTCCAGCTTAAAGGTCTGCCCGCCGATGGTCACTTGCCGCTCCTGCATGGCTTCCAAAAGGGCGGATTGCACCTTTGCCGGCGCTCTATTAATCTCATCCGCTAGGACAAAGTTGGCAAAAATAGGCCCTTTACTAATCTCAAAGGTACGTTCCCCCGGATTATAAATCATCGTCCCGGTCACATCCGATGGCAACAAGTCCGGCGTAAACTGAATCCTTTGAAACTTAGCATCTATCACCTTAGACAAGGTACTGACTGCCAATGTTTTAGCCAATCCCGGCAGTCCTTCCAAAAGGATATGCCCTTTGGTCAATAGTCCGATTAGCAGGCGTTCCATCATTTTTTCTTGACCGACAATCACCTTTTGGGTCTCGGCATTGATGGCATCTATGTAGTGAAATTCCCGTGTTATTTCTTCGTTGAGCGCATTGATTTGCTCATAAGATGTGGACATATTCTACTTTTTTTTTAATTCTAGGATTTTGAGAACGCAAAAATAGGGAAATAGTTGTTTTCGCTCGAAAGACTTGGAATTTTTCTTTGTTTAGGCTATATCTCCGGGCTGCGGGCGTTTGTGGGGGCTGAAAGTTGAGGGGTTAGTTCTTTGCCAAATGGAACATCATTATCACACAATCCTCCCCAACAACTTGCACAACTCATTTTTGAGTTGTATATTTACCACTCAAGACATACGCCCTGTCTAAAATACTTTTTTCCGCAAGGACGATATCAAAGGAATGCTGACCATTCTCCTTATTGTCCTATAAAAAGTAAAGAATGAAATCAGAAAGAGACGAAGCAATAGAAGACTACATAGAAGATTGGTATTGGGATTGGGATGCAGAATCTCATAAACTTGCCTATCAAACGGCGGACTTCTTATTTGAGTTCATGGACGATCTTGAAGAAAATAGTGGATTGGCAGAAAATACAAAAAGAAAGCATTTTGATAATTGCTGGATTATTGGATCATTGATTTGCAGGGTTGGTGATTATTCTAAATTTTCACTCGATATTTTTTCTCATCCGCCTTTTCAATTGTATGAATTTACAGAAAAATTTTGGAACACCGAATATCAAGTTCGAGCCTACAACTCTACCTGCAATAAGTTGAAAAAATATGCCCAAAAGAAGATGGATTTGGCATCAAAAAAATAAAACAAAATGGAAAGCTTAATAAACAAAATTCGAAAGATTGAAGCCTTAATTGAAGGAGCAAAAACAGAGGGAGAAAAGAATGCCGCAAAACTAGCCCAAAATAAAGTGCGTTATGAGACTTTATGAATGCAGAAACTTGAATCAATAATCATGAAAACATTTTCAGATTTTTCCCAAGTCATGCAACAGCAGGTCATCCCCTTGCGGAAAGAAAAACCGGATTGGATTAGACTGGACGGGCTTATTGGGGTCGGCAATCGTGCGGTCTTTGCCTTCTTCAAATACAAAGGCAAAAAATGGCGCATTCACTCAGACACGCATTTTAGGATGCTGTTCAAGGCTTATGAATATATTCAAACAGGAAGAGACCCTTTTTTGATAGCAAAGACTGCCGGAGATAACCAATGCTTGGTGTTGATTCCGGAGTTGGCTGAACGCCCCAAGTTTATTTATATTTATTTGGTCAAATAGTGCATACGTCACCAAACTAAAATCCTAACCATGCCCAAATACATCATCGCCCTAGACCAAGGAACCACCAGCTCTCGCTCCGTCCTTTTTAACGAAAGTGGACAACGTATCGCCATGGAGCAGCAAGAGTTTACACAAATATTCCCAAAGTCCGGCTGGGTCGAGCATGACGCGCTTGAAATTTTAAATACTCAGCTCAATACATTTCATAACCTTTTGAGAAACAACGGGTTATCCTATTCCGATATTGCCGCCATCGGCATTACCAACCAACGGGAAACCACCGTCATCTGGAATAAAAACACGGGGCAACCCATTCATAATGCCATCGTCTGGCAAGATACACGCACCACGCCTATTTGCGAAAGCTTAAAGAAAAAAGGGCTGGAGCCTTACATCAAAAAAACAACCGGCTTAGTGGCCGATTCCTATTTTTCGGGAACGAAGATAAAATGGATTTTAGACCATGTAGAAGGGGCTAGAGATTTGGCGAAAGCCGGAGATTTATTATTCGGGACGATGGACACATGGCTACTTTGGAATTTGACGAAAGGCAAGGTTCATGCCACCGACTATTCCAATGCCTCCCGCACGATGATTTTTAATATTAGAAATTTAACTTGGAACGACAAAATGCTCCAAGAATTAAATATTCCCCAAAACATCCTACCCGAAGTCAAGCCTTCGAGTTATCACTTTGGAGATTTAGAATTGGAAGGACATCGCATTCCGATTACCGGAATAGCCGGAGACCAACAAGCCGCTTTATTCGGTCAAGCTTGCTTCCAAAAAGGAGAAGCTAAAAATACTTATGGAACCGGTTGCTTCTTGCTCATGAATACGGGCACGGAGATGCAGCTTTCGCAAAACGGATTGCTGACCACCATTGCTTGGGGAATTGACGACCAAGTTTATTATGCCTTAGAAGGCAGTGTATTTATTGCCGGCGCAGCGATTCAGTGGTTGCGGGATGGTCTGGGATTGATAAAACATGCAGCCGATAGCGAAGCGATTGCGAAAGAAGTTTTGGGCGAAAGCTCCGTTTATGTAGTCCCTGCATTTGCGGGATTGGGTGCGCCTTATTGGGATATGTATGCGCGGGGTGCTATCTTTGGATTGACCCGGGATACCGGTCGAAGCCATTTGGTAAAGGCCACCTTGGA
>JALVCY010000372.1 GCA_027009605.1 Saprospiraceae bacterium | reverse complement strand
CTCACGTAGCCCAGCTACGCTTCAAAAATTGTAGCTTCAACATACACAAAAATGCCTATTTTTTGCCTTAAAATAGGAGCACCTAAACAGTTACAATTTTTCAAGAACAAATCAACTGCACCCCTTCTTATCCAAAAGTCGCTCTCGCTCGATATGTTTTAAAGCTGCTTGGGCGTTGTCGGTAGGATAATTCCCGGTGTAGCAGGCGGTGCAAGTGGAGAAGTTTGCAAATATATGATCCAAGTCTTCGGCCGTATTATAAAAAAGGGCATCGGCTTCAATAAAGTCTTTGATGGCTTCAAGCGTCTTGTTGGCAGCGATTAATTCGGTGGAAATGGACATGTCAATCCCATAAATGCAAGGATGTTTGATGGGGGGGGCAGCGGACGCAAAATAGATTTCTTTGGCACCGGCTTGACGTAGGAGTTTGACAATTCTTTTGGACGTAGTCCCCCGCACGATGGAGTCATCTACCACCACGATTTTTTTGTCGCGGACGGTGTTTTTGATGGGGTTTAGTTTGCGTTTGACGATGGCTTCCCGCTCGCTTTGTTTGGGGGAAATAAAGGAGCGTCCGATGTAATTACTTTTGACTAAACCGCGGTGGTGGGGAATGCCCAATTCTTCGGCAAGACCGGATGCCGCAAAGTATCCCGAAGACGGTACATCAATGACAATGTCCGGTTGGAGTCCGGCGGCTTGGATTTTGTGTGCCAAGGCTTGACCCATTCGTACCCGCTTACCGGCGACTAATTTGTCATGGATAATGGAGTCTTCCCGCGCAAAATAAATGTATTCAAAAATACAAAATTTGCGTTGCTTTTGGTGACCTATACGGCTGTGAATGTGCTGGTTATTATCAATAAATAGAATTTCTCCGGGCTGCAAATCCCGAATCACTTCGTAGCCCAAATGGTCAAAAGTCACAGATTCTGATGCGAGTCCGAAGACCCAACCTTTATCTGTTTCTTTTTTGCCGAGTAAGAGCGGGCGTAGCCCATTGGGATCCATAAAGGCCAAAAGCCCGTGGTTGGCGATGACACTGATCACGGCATACGCCCCTTCTACTCTCTCTTGGGTGGCTTGGGCGGCGGCTAGGATGTCTTCGGCGGCGATGTGCCCCAAGTCCTTTTTTTCTAATTCTGCCGCAAACGTGTAAAGTAATATTTCTAAGTCATTGGTGGAGGTGGGCAATACGTGATAATCATGATATAAGGCCTGATTCATTTTTTCATAATTGGTCACATTGCCGTTGTGTACCATGGCGATACCGAAAGGATAATTGGTGACTATCGGTTGGGCATTGCCCTTGTTGTTTGTGCCATGCGTCGTGTAGCGTACATGCCCGATACCGATTTTTCCTTTTAGCCGGTGGATGTGTTTTTCTTTAAACACTTCATTGACCAGACCCAGCCCTTTTTTAATACGAAACATGTCTTTGAAAGTCACAATACCGGCAGAGTCCTGCCCCCGGTGTTGCAATGAAGTCAACCCGAGTATCAAATCGGCAATGACTTTTTTCTTTCCGGAAAATCCTACAATTCCACACATACGTTTTGGTCGTTAGTTTTCAAAAATAGTTTTTAAGGCTTGCGCAAAAAATTGATGCTCTACTTTTAGTCCTCTAGCTTCTACTTCTGCCAAGCTTTGAACTCCGTTTAAATCAACATTCGCTTGCGCAATAATCTGTCCGTCGTCAATCTTATCATTAACGTAGTGGACGGTTATTTTGGTGTCGGGCAATTGATTTTCCCAAGCCCATTCGTAAGCACCCAGCCCGCGATGTTGGCGTGTGTCTGCCGGATGAATATTAATAATTCTTTGGGGATAGGCATCGGTAAATTCCTTGGTCAATCGTCGCATAAATCCCGCCAAGATGATATAATCCACGTCTATCTCTTTCAAAAATCGAAGCAACGCCCGGTCAAATTCCAGCCTGGATTTGTCCTTCGAAGCGATGGCGGCGGTAGGAATATTCATCGCTCTTGCTGTTTCTAAACCCTTGGCTTTCAGGTTGTTAGAAATGACAATGCGGACATTGGCGACTCCTTTTAAGACACCGTTTTGGCAGGCTTCGGCTATGGCTTTCATATTGCTGCCCCTTCCGGAAATAAGTATGGCTAACTGCTTCATGCCGAATAGTTTTTTAGAAAGTTATTTTTTCTCTGCCCAATATCCTTCCGGAAATACATCCCATCAAAATGAACCTCCTGAATACTCTGATAAGCTTTTTGGATGGCTTGCGCCAAATGACTACCGTGGGCTACAATGTTGAGTACTCGCCCGCCGTAGGTGACCAATTGGCCTTGTTCGAGTGCTACTCCGGCCTTAAATATAAGACTATCGTCTTTTTTAATGGAGATGGGCAGGCCCTTGACATACTCCCCCGGATAGCCGCCGGAAGCTAAGACAACATCCACAAAAAATCCGTCTTCAAATTCTAATTCCATCTTATCCAATCCGCCGGTCAGCGTAGCTTCCATTAAATCCGTTAAGTTGGTCTTTAAAGAAGGCAATAAAACTTCCGTTTCCGGATCACCCAACCGGACATTGTACTCCAAAAGAAACGGTCCTTCCTTCGAGACCATAATGCCAAAATAAATAATTCCCCGGTAATTCATCCCTTCAGCTTGGATACCTTTTAAGGTGGGATCTATGATGCGTTGCCGGATGTCTTGCGCCAAAGACTCATTCCATTCCGGTACCGGACAAAAGGCTCCCATGCCACCGGTATTCGGCCCTTGGTCGCCGTCCAAAAGTTGTTTATGGTCTTGGGATGCTTGAAGAAGTTGGATGTTTTGTCCATCCGTAAAACCAATAATGGATATTTCGTCTCCGACAATTTTATCTTCAATAATAAAATCCACTTCGCCATATTTTTCCGAAAGGACTTGCAAGGCCTCCAAGCCTTCTGTTACGGTATCACACACAAAAACGCCCTTGCCGCCGGCTAATCCATCCAACTTGATGACCATTCCGTTGGTCTTGGTTTGGATGTATTTTTGAGCGTCGGGAATATGATTAAACTTTCGGAAGTTGGCGGTAGCCACTCCATACTGCTTCATAAATTCCTTGGCAAAAATCTTTGACGATTCCAATTTTGCGGAAGCCGCATCCGGCCCTAAAACCAAAATCTCAGAATCCTTAAAATAGTCCACAATGCCATCCGCCAAATGTTGCTCCGGCCCTACAAAAATCCGGTTAATCTTATTTTTAATACAAAAGCTTTGAACAGCACCAAAATTAGAAGCATCTATGGAGTGACTATTGGGAATACCTGCATTGCCCGGCAGGACAAAGACGGACTCTTGACCCCGCTCTTGTGCTAACTTCCAAGCGACGGCGTGCTCCCTGCCCCCGCTGCCGATGACGGCTATATTTTTAATTTTATTCATTTATTCACTTGATTATCAGCTAGTTGTAAGTCAGATTTCATCTTTTGGATTTCTTGATTCATCTGTCTGCGGATGTCAGGAATATTCAAAGCACGCACAGCAGCCAAGGCGGCATTGTCTGCATGGATGACGGTCGAAGCCGGCGTGTTGGACGGCATCATCAGGGAAGAATTCAAATTAACAATCATATCTGTCTTGTCCGAGAATGGCGGACAATTAATGACGGGCGCAGTCAGATTAGCGGCCAATGCACCGCCCAATCCGTTGGAGCGTCCCGCCACGGCAATCACCGCTACCGGCTCAATACTTTCGTTATAGGCTTTCGCTAATTCGAGAATACGTTCCCCGTTTTTGTGGGCGGAAATAATTCGCTTGCTGACTTTGATCGGATAAGATTTGATGATTTTTTCAATCTTCCGGACATGGGGTAAATCAGATTTAGAACCCATGCATATAGCCACAAATCCGGGCTTGATGAGCTTGGCTTTGACCAAATGGTGGTAGGCACGGGTCTTGGGCTCCAAGTCAGAAATTTCAAATTTTTGGCCGGTCACCAATTCATAAATCTCACGGTATCGGCGGCTGGTTTCATTCACGATTTTGGCCGGAAGTTCCAAGGGTACTTTGCCATCGACCTTGTTGGCGAGCATCCATTGGCGGACAAATTCCTTGTCCATCTGTTCGGCTTTTTGGGGAGATTTTTGGTAGTCCTTTTTGCGCCAGAAACGGGAGGAATCGGGCGTGTGAATTTCATCAATCAAAATTAACTTTCCATTGAGCAGTCCAAATTCATACTTGGTGTCCACCAAGATAATCCCCTTAGAATCAAGGTATTCACTGCCCCGCTTAAATAATTCGAGCGCCACTTTTTTCATTTTTTGATAAGTGGCTTTTTTGACCAACTTGGATTTGATGATATTGGCTTCGGTGATTTCGGTATCATCTTCGTCCTTGGTGGTCGGTGTCAAAATTGGAGAGGCAAAAGACTGATTTTTGGTCATGCCTTCCGGTGCGACGACCCCGCTGAATTCTCTTTGCCCGTTTTCGTAGCCGCGCCACATGGAGCCTGTCAAATATCCGCGCACAATCATCTCTATCCGGATGGGCTCGGCTTCATGTACCAACGAAATATTGGGGTCAATGACCTTGATGAGATGATTGGGGATAATGTCCTTGGTCAAGTCAAACCAAAAATTGGTAATCCCATTCAGTACCGCCCCCTTGTGGGGAATCGGTGTTTTGATTTTTTTATTAAAGGCCGAAATCCGGTCGGTGACCACTATCAACCTTTTTTTGTCATTGACGCGGATGCTGTCCCGGACCTTTCCTTGGTGGATGGTTTGGAGTTGTGGAGTTGAAAAATTAGAAAAAGTGTGCATGATGAATTGCTTTTTTGGGTTAGTGTTTGAAGTGTCTCATTCCTGTAAAGGCCATGGCCATGCCTAGTTCGTTGCATTTGTTGATGACGGATTTGTCACGGATGGAGCCACCCGGCTGAACCACTTGCCTAATTCCGGCCGCCGCCGCCAATTCAATATTGTCGGCAAAAGGAAAGAAGGCATCGGAAATCAAAATGGCCTCCGCCAAATATTTTTGGATGGTTTGCGGATTATCCCCAAATTGATGAACAATAAAATCTTTGGCCTTGTCCGTCGCTAACTTAGTAGCAATCAAGCGGTTAGGCTGTCCGGCGCCCATGCCCATCAGGCAATATTGGTCGCCTAGTTGGGTGACAATGGCGATGGAGTTGGATTTAATATTTTTAATAGCTTGCAGCCCAAACTCGATGAGTCCCTTGTTCTTGTCGATGGATAATTCTTTTTGGGTCTTGGATTCCAAGTATTGATAAAGTGCCTTATCGGGGGCTTGCTCCAATAAGATGCCGTGCATCAAGCGGTATTCCTGAGATTGCGGCAACTTCGCCAAATCCAGTTCCAAGACACGTAAATTTTTGGAATGGGTCAGATAAGCCAACGCTTCTTTAGAAAATTTAGGGGCGATGATGACCTCAATAAATTTGCGTTTGGCCTTGTCCGGATGATCTAATTCAAAAAATTCTACCGTCTCCAAATCCACCGGCGTATTAAAAGCAATAATAGAGCCGAAGGCAGAAATGGGGTCTCCTGCCCAAGCTAATTCCAAAGATTTTCGTTGGTGGTCAGTTTCGGCGATTCCGCAAGGATTGCTGTGTTTGATGACGGCGCAACTTTGGCGTTGTCCGTTTTTAACAGAATCAATGGCACCGGTGATGTCCAAGACATTATTGTAAGAAATAGCTTTGCCTTGTAAGATATTCATATCGGCTAAGGAATAAGTTCCTTGGGCATTTTGGTACATCTTGGCCGGTTGGTGGCTATTTTCTCCGTAGCGTAATTTTTGCCCGTTATTAAAACTGAAACGGACACCGGCTTCGCCAACATGCCGGCTCATGGTGGTTGCAATCAGCGCATCATAGTCGGCGGTATGATTAAAAGCTTGGACCATTTGCTTTTTGCGAAAGTCGTAGGTGGTGGCTTTGGATGATTGATATTCTGTTAAGAATTCATCATATTCGGTGGGTGAAGTGAGCACGGTCACATACTTAAAATTTTTGGCGGCTGCCCGTATCATGGTCGGACCGCCAATGTCAATATTTTCAATTAAGGTCTCAAAATCTGCTCCTGCCGCTAATACTTTCGCAAAAGGATAGAGATTGCAGACGACCAAGTCAATAGGTTGAATATCAAGAGCTTGGGCTTCAGTCGCATCTTTTTCGCGGTCAAAAAGCAAGGCGGATTCGATGTGAAAGGAGATGGTTTTCATCCTTCCGGAAAAGGCTTCCGGATTTTTGGTAACAGAAGAAATCTCTGTGACCGGAATCCGGGCTTCTTCCAATTTTTTGCGTGTGCCGCCGGTAGAGATGATTTCGCAACCGCCGGCATGGAGTTGTTGCGCTAAAGGTACGATGCCGGTTTTGTCGGAGACACTGAGCAAGGCTCTTTTAATTTGGATAGTGCTCATCATGTTTTCTTGGTGTTGATGTGTTGGACAATGTTTTTGAATATTTGAAGACCTTGTCCGTCTTCATTGATTTTTGGGTTTTTATTTTTAATACTTGGCCAATCAGGGTGATTGTACAAGCTCAAAAAAGCTTCGGGATGGGGCATCAAGCCTAGTATCTGACCGGTCGTATCCGTCAAGCCTGCAATCTGATGAGCAGAGCCGTTGGGATTGGCCGGATAGTCTAAAGCCGGATGGCCGGAAGCAGCACAATAGGTCAGTGCCTGAAGATTTTTGTCTAGCACTTCTTGTGATAATTCCGATGCCATAATCAACTTCCCTTCGCCATGCCGGACGGGAAGCGGAAGGACGTCAATTCCTTTTAAAAAAGGAGACTTGGATTGGGGATTAACCTTACAATAGACCCAGCGGTCTTCAAATATTCCGGAGTCATTTTGCGCCAACGTAGCTTCTTGCTCGAACTTAATTTGCACATTCGGCACCAGACCCAAGCGTACTAAAAATTGAAATCCATTGCAAATTCCTAAAATATATTTTCCGTCTGCAATGAACTTTTTAACTTCATCCAGAAAGGTCTTCTGATTGGGTAATCGCTTGTATTTCAGCTTGTTAGCCATGACCTTGCCTGAGCCTAAATCGTCACCGAAAGAGAATCCACCGGGAAAATTTAAAATATCATAGTCATGGATTGTGCAACTTCCGTCAAAAATATCATTGATATGGGCGATGTGGGCTTGGGCATTGGCGAGCCGGTAAGCAGCGGCCATTTCTTGTTCGCAGTTGATGCCAAATCCGGTGATAATTAATGCTTTTGTCATGAATCAAAAATTTAAAATGGCGTATTCCAAGCGTTGGATAATTGGGTTAATTTTTGCGCAAGCAATACTTCTTGATGCTTTTGTATGATGAATTCCGGCCGCTCAGTCACCTGTCCGATTCTAAAGGCGCGCTCCTTAAGAATTTGCTCAAAACGCTGTTGGTGCTGCGGTCTTACGGAAACGACAAAACGCGAATGCGATTCAGAAAATAACTGGACAATCGCCGGCGCATCACCCAACGCATCCAAGTCAATCTGTGCCCCCAAACGGGCATCCATCGCACATTCGGCCAGTGCCACCACTAGTCCACCATCCGACAAGTCATGGCTGGAAGCAATCAGCCCAAGTCGGTTGGCTTCCATTATCGCCAAATATAATTCTTTGGCTTTTTGCTTCCGGACTTTGGGCGCAATCCCGGCATCTATTTTTAATTTTTGGAAGAAAATCGAGCCACCCAATTCATCATAGGTCTCACCCAATTGATAAATCAAATCTCCCGCTTGCTTAAAATCAGCAGTCACCGTCCGGCGAATATCCGGTATCTTCGCTGTCATGGAATAGAGAATGGTGGGCGGAATCGATATTTTTATCCCATCTGCCTTAAAGTCATTTTTCATACTGTCCTTGCCGGATGTCAACGGAATATCAAAAAAAGTAGCCATGTCATACAGACCTTCTGCCATCCAAATCAACTGGCCCAGTTTGGATTTGCCATCCGGATTATTGACCGGGTCATAGGCCGAATCGGGCACGCAAAAATTATCATTGACCGACCAAAAAATGCCATCATTTTTTGCGGTATTGGGGAGCTGCCCACCCACCGAAATAATCTGCCGGATGCCTTCGTCAAAAGCTCCGCAAGACATTTCATACGGGTCTAAATCGCTAAATTTCGGGGCAATCCCATTGGACACGGCAATGCCTTCGTAGCCATCAAAATTCAATCGAAGGACGGCCGCATCTTGGGGCGCTTGACCTTTGCCCATGAGTGGCTTGATAATGGATTTGCCCTGAACTTCATGGTCGTATTGGCGGATGATGGGCTCTCTGGAGCGAACGTTAAAATCGGCCAATACGGCTTGGGTCATGGCGTTTAAGTCCAGGTCATTGAGTTGGTGATAGTCAACGGTTTTGGTGACCGGTTTTTTCCATTCGGCGACCATCTTTTTTTGTGGCACGCCATTGTGCAAAAAGTCCATATCAATGTACGCAATACACTGATTATCAAAGCGCACATCCAAAAATCCATTGTCGGTAAAGTTTCCGATATGGGATACTTCGACTTCCATTTTTTGCGCCAGCTTAAACAAGCCGGCTACATTTTTGGGCTCGACGACCAAGCTCATTCGCTCTTGGGATTCGGAAATAAAAATCTCCCAAGGTTTGAGTCCGGCATATTTTAAGGGGACTTTTTCCAAATGAACAATCGCCCCATTGGTGATTTCGGCCAACTCTCCGATAGAAGAAGAAAGACCGCCGGCACCATTGTCCGTGCTAGATTTGAGCAGACCGGATTCGGCGGCTTTGGTCATGAAGTCGGCCAATTTTTTTTGGGTGATGGGGCTGCCGATTTGGACGGCGGAATGTGGCGAATGTTCGTCCAATTCGACGGAAGAAAAAGTAGCTCCGTGAATCCCGTCTTTCCCGACGCGTCCGCCGGCCATGATGATATAATCTCCCGGGTCAATGGGTTTTTCCCAAGCATTTTTTCCGGCAAACTGATTGGGCATCAACGCACCGGTACCGCAATAGACCAACGGCTTGCCGGCATATCTTTCGTCAAATAAAATAGCGCCGTTGACAGTGGGAATACCTGATTTGTTGCCCCCGTCTTCGATACCTTTGACCACACCTTCCATGATTTGTTTGGGATGAAGTTGACCGCTCAAAAGGGGTTTATCGTAGTCGGGTGCACCAAAACAAAGGACGTTGGTATTAAAAAATAATTTGGCACCACCGACACCGGTACCCATGGCATCCCGGTTGCATCCCAAGATTCCGGTGATGGCACCGCCGTAAGGGTCGAGAGCGGACGGTGAATTGTGGGTTTCGACCTTCCAGACAAACAGTTGGTTGTCAGTGGCTTGGACAACGCCGGCATTGTCGGAGAATACTTTAATAAGCCATTGATTATCATTGGCTTGCAAGTTTTTTTGGACGACATCAGTGGCCCCTTTGATGTAAGTCTTGAAGATGGAATTGATGGTTTTCTTTTGACCGGAATCCAGGTCTTCAAACTGGACAACGGCAGAAAATTCTTTGTGTTTGCAATGCTCCGACCAAGTTTGGGCGAGTATTTCCAATTCACAATCGGTGGGGTTGGGCTTTAGGTTTTGGGCTGCTCTTTGGGAGATGATGTCGGCTCGGTTAAAATAATTTTGGATGGCTTGCATCTCTTCCAGGTTGAGGGCTAGGATGAGTTTTTTGGAGAGCCGGCGCAGGTCTTCGTCGGAGATGTTGAGATTGATGTGGTGCGTCGTTTGATCCACTTTCATTTCGACAAAGGGCACATAAAGATTGCGGAAGGATGATTTTGCTTGATGCTTGTGGAAGACGGAAATATGATGGATTAAAGGATTGGCCAATAGTTTTTTGGCGATGGTCAAGAGCTGATTTTCCGAAAGGGAATTTTTAATATAAAAAATCTCTTGCGAGAAAATATGCTGGGTCTTCAGGTCTAATTTTTTATTTAGAAAATCTGCCAAGGCCATTTGAGCGGACATACCTTCATCGTCGGTGACTCCGGGAAGTTTGGCGATGGCGATGTAAGATTGAAAGGAGTCATCTTCCCAAAACCGGTTGATAAATACGTCATCGGTGATGGCATCTTTGATGCATTCGTTGGCAAAGGCTTTTAATTCTGCCGGAGTCAGCGGATAGTTGATGGCAAAGACTTTGGTGTGTTTGACGATACCGGTGTCGATGCCTAATTGAGCTCGAGCCTGCTTGCGCAAAAAATGCCCCCGGACATCGGAAAAGGAAGGTGCTTTAGAGATTTGGATGGTTGTGATCATGTTTGTTTTTAATTCAACTCAAAGGCAATTTTAAAAAAAGGTCACAAAAAAAAGCCTGCGGGGTGGCGCAGACTTTCTTAAAAGTTTTTCAGACAGGGGGCACAAGTTTTAGTTGAACGGTGCCACTATCTGTTATTTTTCCGGCGGCAAGAGCTTGATAATCAAGCGTTTGTGCCGTCGATAGTATTTTATCAACAAAGTCAGGGGGCACGGTCAGCAACATGCCGTTGCCCATATTCCAATAGGTGTAAGCCTCTTCATCGGAGACTTGCCCTAATTGCTGAATACGCTTCATGACTTCCAACGGTTCGAAGAGCGAATCCAAAACGGCTCCCTTGCCGGACGCTTTTAAGGCGCGCTGAAAATTATCCTGAATCCCCCCGCCGGTGATATGAGCAATCCCCGAAATGGGTAGCTCCATATCCAATAGTCGATTGATCAAAGGTGTATAAATCAAAGACGGTGTCAATAGTTTTTCGCCCCAAGTGGTTTGGTCGTCGTAGGCTTGAGTATGCCATAGGTCGCCAAATTCTTGTTCCATGATTTTGCGTGTCAAC
>JALVCY010000371.1 GCA_027009605.1 Saprospiraceae bacterium | reverse complement strand
AAAAATCAGCGAAAACCTGCCCCAAAAAAACAGCAGGGCACTAACGCCAAAGCGCAGCACCCTGCATAACCCCAAAAAACCAAATGAAAACAATTATTCTTTTTCCTGCAAAGGAGTGGTTATAATTCTTCGTACTCTACTTCTATTTCGTTGGTGATAGATTCTGCGTCTTTCCCTGCAGGAGTGACCGAAGTCGAACAACCCCGGCTACTAAAACAACCCACATTCAGCACAGCTTGAGCCATCATCACCCCACCAAAAACCAACACCATCCGACCACCATCCAAATAGTAATCTCTCAAAAAATACAAGCCTACGGCTAATTGTAATAGTCTCGGAATCGTCCATTTACTCAAATACTCCTTCATTCCTTCTCATTTTACAAAAAAAAGCCCCCGGTGCACTTTTGCACCGAAAGCCCTAGATAAAATAATAGTACATCTTTATCGACTTCTCATGTAGGACAAATAGCCATGGGCTAAATTGTACACTTCAAACCCGCGACGGGAAAGAAGAATCGATGCTCTTCTACTTCTTGCGCCGCTGCGGCAGTAAACCAAATATTTCTTTCCTTTATCCAAACTAGACGCTTTGGATGTAATCGTATTCAACGGCATATTCACTGCGCCTTCAATTTTTCCTTGAGCATATTCTCTAGGTGTCCGAACATCTAAAATAACGACGTCCTTTTCACCCATCATTTTTTTAAAGGTCGGTACATCCACATTTTTAAAATCCTTGGCTGCACTTTGTGCCTTTGCACTGATTGAACCCATCGCCAAAAAGCCGACCATCAATAGAAAACTAAGTACTTTCATTGTATTTTCTTTTTTTATGTGTTTAAGAGATACGCAAAGGTAGCTCCTTTTGTCATCGTTCTTATGTGATTAAAATTACACAGATGGGAAACATATTTTTTATCCATCCATAACAAGCTAAGAATCAACATGTTACAAAATTTCAATGGACTGTTAACAAGGCTTTAATGTAAGCAATTGTAAAAAAACAGCACTTTTGCTCTTGGAAGCCCCCCTTTCGGAATTAGAATATCAATAGCGACGACGGCGTCTGCGACGGGTCGTTCTGATGCCGAGTACCCCAAGGATACCGCGCGTCAATTCTCTGGCTACCGTTCGACCGATTTGTCTGGTCGTGGTACTATTATAGACGGACTCGAGCCAAGACTTTTCTTTTTTACTGGATTTTTTGGCCTTTTTCTTTTGCTTTTCCAATTCTTTTTGGTGCTCTTCCGAAGCGGCTTCATTGATTTTTTTCTCTAGGATTTCGTAGGCACTTTTGCGGTCGTCCGGTTCTGCATATTTGCGCACCAATTTGGACTTACTGACGATGGCGTCTATTTCTTCTTCAGTCAATACATCCATACGGGATTGGGGCGCTCTCAACAAGGTATGCACCAAAGGCGTGGGAATACCTTTTTTATTCAAAGCGGTCACCAAGGCTTCTCCTATACCCATTTGGGTCAACAAATCAGCGACATCATAATAAGGCGAATCCGGGAAGTTTTGCGCTGCTAATTTGATATTCTTTCTATCCTTTGCCGTAAAAGCCCGCAAGGCATGCTGCACCTTGAGTCCCAATTGGCTCAAAATCTCATCGGGTATATCCGTCGGATTTTGCGTCACAAAGAAAATACCCACCCCTTTAGAACGAATGAGCTTGACAATGGCTTCCAATTGCTCCAGCAACGCCTTGCTCGCATTCTTAAAGACCAAATGGGCTTCGTCAATAAACAAACACAACTTAGGCTGATCCAAATCGCCTTCTTCCGGGAAGGTCGCATATATTTCCGCAAGGAGTTGGAGCATAAAAGTAGAAAATAACTTGGGTTTGTCTTGGATGTCGCTTACGCGCAAAATAGAAACCACTCCTTTTCCGGAACGGTTGACTCGAACCAAGTCATCCACTTCAAAAGAAGGCTCTCCAAAGAACAAATCCGCTCCTTGCTGTTCTAATTCAACAATCTTACGCAAAATCGCCCCCACCGTTGCCGTAGAAACCATGCCATATTCCGCTTTAAATTCTTCTTTTCCCGCATCGGTAATATACTGTAGCGTCTCCCGCAAATCCTTCAAATCCAGCAAAGGATACCGATGATCATCGCAGTACTTAAATACCACTGAAAGTACTCCGGACTGGGTCGCATTCAAGTCCAATATCTTTCCAAATAACACCGGCCCAAACTCCGACACAGTCGCCCGCAGCCGTACTCCTTTTTCGCCCGAAAGGGTCAAAAACTCAACCGGAGACTTTCCTTTTTTAAAGGGCAAACCGATAAGCGCATGACGTTCATCAATCTTGGGATGTCCCGGAGAAGGCGCCGCTATCCCACTCAAATCACCTTTGATATCAACCAACAAGGACGGAATACCTTGATTCGCCAATTGTTCGGCTAAGATTTGCATCGTTTTGGTCTTTCCTGTCCCCGTTGCACCGGCGATTAGCCCATGGCGATTCAAGGTTTTCAAAGGCACTTTGACAAAATGCTCTTTCAAGCACTCCCCATCTATCATTGCCCCACCCAAGATAATACTCGGTAAATCTTTAAAATCATATCCTTTCAGCATCTCTTTCGAGAATGTCTCTTTATTGCTCATATTTAAAATTTTTGATTTGCAAATATATAGTTTTTTGGCGACTAGGCATTGTACATTAATAAAATACTCCATTAGGCAACATATTTTTGTGCTAATCAAGGCTATGGTTCAACGTCGAAGTCCGAATCAACGATAGTAATCGGGACAAGTTCTCAACCTAGAGAGCCGAAGGCAATGAACGGTATAACTGTGAGTCCGCTCCGAAAAGCCGAGAGTAGTGGTTTGCTCTTGAGCCCACAAAATTTTATTTGGTTACAATTACTTATGATTAGTGCAGCGTGGTGTCGCTCCTACGGAGCTATATTTCTACTATTTTAGTCTTTACAAAGATGTCGCCCCGATGGGGCTCAGGCATTGATATTT
>JALVCY010000370.1 GCA_027009605.1 Saprospiraceae bacterium | reverse complement strand
ACTTATGATGCATAATTAAACAATAATAAAACTCCATAAAATCTAGTACCACCAAATATTCAATAATCTTCTAATTGAATGTCGCAGTTGTAAGTCGTGTATGTCCCCCTTTGGATGGGTCAAATTTGCCCGGCCTACTGCCAAGATAACCACAAGCTTTTTAGCAAATTTGGGGGAGGAAAGCATCCCCTATGCCAAAAGTACAATGACCCGGTTTTCGCCATATTTGAGTTGAGCGCATTTTAACCTAAACAGATTTCTTTTTTCTTAGTGTAGTCTTAGTGAATTCTAAAGTGGCCTTAGTGGTAAGGAAAATGCATGAACTATCCCTTAATAGTACAAAGTTGAGCTCGAGTGCTCGATAAAGAGTTGATTATCATCTAGTTATAATTGATTATTCTTTTTTTTTATAAGCAAGATTTATTCTAATTTTTTGTGTTAAATCAGTTTGTTATTTGTCGAAATATAGGGGACAAAACACGACTGCACCCCTAAGATATTTTTTATTTTTATATTCTATTTTTTTTCTTTCGTTCACCCTGACTGTTCAACTGAAGGCACTGATAATCAATTTTACTTTTATACTCGAAGGAATGAACAAACCACTACTTTAGCCGCTTTTTCAACGATTTCAAAACCAAGACTTTTCGGAGTAAGTACACCGCCACACAGCTAGCCTTCCTTCTTTTTACTCAGCCCAAAAACCTTTTCGGAGCCTACGCCCATGCCAATAATGGTACGCATGGCGTCTTCTGTTTTGATGTGTGGAGTATGGATGATTTGATGCTCTTGCGCATGAAAAATAAAACCATTGGTTGGATTTGGAGCCGTCGGCACAAATACCGTATAATGCCCTGATGCCCGATCACTGTCCGTTATAAAACCGGTCATCAACATTCCGGAGCCGTAGGCATCCACCAATACGACTTCCGAAAAAGGCATTTTTTTAATCCCGGAAAATTGTTGGACGGTTTTCTTTATCGCACTATAAAATGGGAGTTTTGACAAATATTGCCGCTCAAAGCCATCGAATATGCTCTTGCCTATTCGTGTACGCACAAATAAACCCAAGAAGAAAAACAAACTAATCACCAATAAAAAAGCAATGATATTGTAAAACAACGGGGGCAACTCGACATCCAATGTACTATGAATAAGCAGCGCAATGGGCTTCAACATTTTGTTGATGACACCAATTAGAGATTTTGCCAACAAAGCAAAAATGGCTAAGGGCAGCAATACAATAAACCCTCCTAATAACGTGGTATTGATAAAATTTTGAAGACGTTTCATTTTCATATCAGTGCCTTTTTTGTAAGTATTCAGCAGGAGTGCTTAGAGCTCACAAAGAGCTTTTTGAGCAAAAGGATTCCTGCAGAACAGTTACCCATTTTTACGATTCAATAGATAACAGAATAACGACCTACAACCGGTTTCATTTTCTGCTTTCCTGTTAAAGGTAAAGATACACCAAATTGGGAACCATTGTCTCACTTTTTCAAAATGCGTAGAAAAAATACCATAAAGAATGGTTTATTTTCATTTACATTCCCAAAGTAATATCCCCCTTCACCCGGTGATATAACAACGTCGCTCTTATACATTGCTTCAATTCACCTATTGGGACCTCCTGATTCCGTTGAAAAACGATGGCTCTGTTCTTTTCGTATTCAAATAAATCCCCAAACACCGTTTTGAAGGTTTCCACCAATCGACTGGTACACTTGAAATACATTTGGTATTGATTCGGTGTCTTTTTCTTCCAATCCATCCGGAGTGTGCTTCCGTATTTGGTCAAAAAGCTGGGTTCTCCCCATTTTAAGCTTTCTTCTAAAACGGTAATTTCCGGTAGCTCTTTGGCCGTTTCAATGACCAACGCTCGAAGAAATTGCATCTTATCCCCAACCCAATCAGGATAATTGGCAAAGACGGCTTCTACTCTTGGGTCGGTAATAATCGTTAATTGAGTCATTTAAGTTTTTTTTATCCCTACATAAATATCAACTTCCGCATCGGCAGGATTTTGTGCCTTTTCTCCATATACTTCAAAGTCAGCGGTATAGGCTCGGCCTAAATCTGTATTCCAAATTTTTGACCACGACTCATAAACAGCGCCTTTCGTCAAATCCCCTTTCGCTACAAATTTAATGTAACTTCCCCCTTCAAATGTCTTTGCGACTAAGCCTTCCGGAATAGTCTCCATACTAGTCACCTTACAACCTAAAAGCGTGGTATAAGGTTTTGTATAATCTCCTTCATATTCGGTATAAATCGAATAAATGGTATTATCCACCCTATTGGGTATTTTTTCAAGCACTCCTTCTGCCATAAACCGATTCCACAACGCACCAATATCTTTTGCTGATTGGCCATTTTTATTAGTCGTCCTTACGGAAATACCCACTACCTTAAATTCTTTTACGGTCACTTTATTCATCTCGTTTTTCTTTTTTGTGAATGATAGGGCGAAGATAGGTGCTTGACATGACAAGGGTGTGGCAAGGGTGTGGTGTAACGACAACTCCAGCCTCCAAGTTCACCGGACAATAATCAAAGTGACTGACATCTCCGATACGGTTAGTATTCCCTTATTGGAATCCAGATTTCTTCTTCTGACTTGACATCATTGTTCTTATACCGTTCTCCTAAAACTTCAAAATGTGGTCTGTCATCGATTTGATAACCGGAACTTGGCAACCACTTTGAGAAAATATAATAAAATATCGAGTCATCAGCACTTGAACCTTTATACTCAAAAACAGCATACAAACCTTTTTTTAATGTAAATGACTCCATGCCTTTTGGAATATCATCAAAATGGCTAACTTCTACAGCCGCCCACTTTTCAAATTCATTATTGGGGCTGAATGCTTTGTGATAGTGTGGTGGATATATTTGCATAGAAATTTTATTGGGAGATAATTTGTTCTTAATTTCTTTAATTCTTGGTGCAAACTGCCCCCAAAGTTGTCCGGTTCTATTTTGA
>JALVCY010000369.1 GCA_027009605.1 Saprospiraceae bacterium | reverse complement strand
AAGGTAATGAACCGGTAGTCACAAAATAAAGCAGCAAAATGGGTCGCACTACGCATGTTGGGCGTGCCCCCTGAATTACTAATAATGAGCTGACCTTCTTTTTCCCATTTGGTAAATAACTGCGTGTAGTAATCGGTCATTTCCCCAAAATCGGTTGGATTGCGGGAACAAAAATCAATCTCACAATCATAGCCTTTCTTCTTGAGATGCTCTTGCATCAAAAGGGCAAAATAGTCACAATCCTGCTCATGTGCCGGTTCTTGTTTGGATGTGGTCAATATGATTTTATCGGGTTTAATTTTTTCTTTTTCTAATTCCGATAAGGAAGCTTCCAGCATAGGGAAGACCATGTATTTTTCAAAAATACCTTTATTATCGAATACAATCTTAGAAATATCCCTAAAAGCTTTCCCCACACTGCGTGCTTTATTGATGACGTAGTTCTCTTTGTCTCCTTCTGTATTCATTGCAAAGAGTTCGTAGTATTTATTCGGCAAATTATCAAAATCCTTAGGAGTGAATTGTACGTCCCGATTGCCTAAGGTTAGTATCATTATGTATTTGGAGTTCATTTTTATTCTAATTTATAGTTAATTTCACAAATCCTAATAGTCCGTCATCGGAGGAGACTAATTTTCTGGTTTTTGGGAAAGGGACATTATCTCCGTAACTATTGTTCCGGGGCGGTTTCCTAACCTTTGCTTTAAATTTATTATATTTATCTTCATTCAGAAGGCTTTCATCTTTAGCCCATGCACCTGTGCTAAAATTCCATCCCGACCCAAATCCCATTCTGAAAATCATTTCATTGTCTTTGGCACTTTCCGTTTGTGCCTTTAGGTCTCGTAAACGCTCTATATAGACATCTATTGAGTCAGGAGTGTCGCATTGGTCTATTTCATCTTCCCAAAAAATTATTTCATCATCTAACAGCTTGATTGTGTGTGTATTAACTATTTTGCATAGTTGTCCGGGAGTCGCCAGTACAGCAGTATTTGGGATGTGAGCGTTCTTTTTTAGTAAGTCTCTATCAATTTTAAACGAAAGTGAAGTAGAAACGCCTTGCGGAATGCACTCAACTAGTTCTTCCTGTCCGGATTTAATCCGCCACTTGTCGTAATTGAGATTCAAAATTTTTCCCGTAAGGGCGACCGTGTCTATACCTGTGAAGTGGGCATCTCCAAGTTGTATAAACCGGAATAAATTATCATTGGAATTCTCTCCGAAAATTTCTTTCGTTAAGAACATGTCAGTTAGTTTTCTGCCGGTCAATGCCCTTTTTGCCGCATTTTTCTTATTAAGAATTTTGATGGCAAAAACCGCTGTGCGAATAGCTCCTTTAATCGAAGAACCGGGAATATAGGCTCCTTTTAAGGAAGTATGGATTTGTTCGTTCAGCGCATCTTTGAGCTTGTCTCCTTCGTAGTCCAATGTTCGAAGCGCAATATCTTCGGGCTGTAATTCACCCTTAAATCTGGTTTTGACTAAATCTAATAAATCACCCTGCTTGTCGATAACAGAAACCCAATGGTCAACATTATCTTCACCGATAATACTAATTATTTTGCGCTCATCGATAATGGCCAGTTGATTCTGTTTGTGAAAATAAATAAACTCCGAATTAGCAGACAGTTTTTGACCGCTGCCGACATGTACGGGTGTCAGTGTGGTTAAGGTGGCTTTAGACATTATTTGTAATATTTACGGGTATGCTAATGGGGCGGCCTTCTCTCCAGATAGGATGGGTCAATCCCTGAATTTTTTCTTTAATCGGCTGTAAATCAACGAGTTTCCCTTCCATATCCATACCTTTCGGAAAAACAGACCCCTCGGCAAACATAAAGATGGTGCGTTTGCGAAAAGTCATGAATCTTGGATTTTCCGGACTGGCAATATAGCCACCGCGCTTCATCAATTGGTAGGCGCTGTTTTGAAGCAAGTGGCTTTCCATGGCGACTTGAGTCGGGCAAAACAAAGACAGGTTTAAATGTCCATTGGCATGAGCCGGTGCTTGAATGGAAAGGCTTTCGCCAAAAACAGGTTTGAACTGTCCGTTGCCAACGGCTCTGTCAGTACCTACACCTTCATCTCCGAGTAGCCGGATTGCGGCTTTTATTTTTGCTTCAAATTCCTTGTTATGGTATTGAATTAAAAAATACAAACCAGCTTTTTCTGTAAAGTAAATCCGATCCACATAGTAAGGCGTTCCGTCCCGCTCATCCGCTTTGGGTGCGGCAAAACGTTGTTGTACTTGGCTAACCAAAATATCTTCCTTTGTATGTCCGGATGTGGAAAAGTAAAATCGCCCCGAAGCATCCGTACGTTCAATATCAAGATTAAAAGGCACTCCACTCAGTATTTTTTCAAAAACCGGTAGATTAAAGTAAGCCAGTTTCTTAATAAATTTTCCTTTACTTGCATCGTTGGATTGTGGATTGCCAATTCGCAGCATGGGTTTAGGGAAAAAATATTCGTCCCCATAGTACGGCATCGCCGACGATACGGAAAAGGCATCTAAAAAAGACTGGTCTATTTCGTCCCCAAAAAGTTTACGAGCCATCACGAACAAAGCAGACTTAATGGTATCCGAATGCAGTACTTCTTCCGACTGATCGTATGCGTCCATCCGCCCGCCACTCAGATGAAGAGGTGTCACAAAATTTAATTTTACTACATCGTAAGTCATCTAAAGTGCATTGTAGGATTCGGTGATATCTGTGCCAATAGCTTGATTATCAAGGTAATAGTCCATCGTACGCTCTTCTACCTTTTCTACAACAATCTTAACCTGACCGTAACCCCTGGAACCATGTCCACCTAAATAATCGTCTTCCAGCAAGCGAATGGCTTTTTTCAAATTTTTTAATTGGGAAGTTTGATTGTCATCAGAAAAAACATTGAGAACGATGTTTAGCTCAAACTCTACACCGGCCGGCACGCGTTCATTAGTACGGGGCATAGCTTTGGCTGTAATTCGATCAATGACCACTTCCGTTTTGCTTTC